>JAGRMS010000178.1 GCA_020441135.1 Pseudooceanicola sp. | reverse complement strand
TGCGGATGCCGGGGCGGGACGGGTTCCACCTGCTGGACTACGCGCGCGGCGTGGATGCGGACCTGCCGGTGGTGCTGCTGACCGGCGAGGGCGACATCCCGATGGCCGTCGCGGCGATGGAACGGGGGGCCTTCGACTTTCTCGAGAAGCCCTGTGCGCCCGCCGACCTGGTTACGGTGCTGCGCCGCGCGCTGGCGGCGCGGCAGGCGGTGCTCGAGGCGCGCGCGGCGCGGGCGCAGGCCGAGGCGGGCGACCCGGCGGCGCGGCTGATCTTCGGGATCTCGGAGCGGGCGCAGGGGCTGCGGGCGGCGGTGCGGCGGATCGCCAGGGCCGGGACGGACGTGCTGGTGAGCGGGCCTCCGGGCAGCGGGATCTCCAAGGTGGCCGAGGTGGTGCATCTCTGCTCGCCGCGCGCGCAGGGGCCGTTCGAGAAGCGCGCGGCCGAGGGGATGGACCGGGCCGGGCTGGCGGCGGCGCTGACGGCGGGGGCGGGGGGCTCGCTGTTCCTGGACGAGATCGCGCGCCTGCCCGCCGACACCCAGATCGCGTTGATCGAGGCGCTGGAGCAGGGCGGCGGGGCGCGCCTGCTGGCGGGCAGCACGGTGGAGCTGGAGGGCAGCGGGCTGAATGCCGACCTGCTTTACCGGCTGGAGGTGAGCCGGGTGCGGGTGCCCTCGCTGGCCGAGCGGCGCGAGGATATCCCGGTGCTGTTCCGCCAGTACGTGGCGCAGGCGGCGGAACAGGCGGGGCTGCGCGCGCCGGACATCGCGCCCGAGAAGCTGGCGGCGCTGATGGCGCAGTCCTGGCCCGGCAACGCCCGTTCGCTGATGAGCGCGGCGATGCGCTTCGTGCTGGGGATGCCGGAGGAAGCCGCGGCGGCGGCGGACCTGGGGCTGGTGGAGCAATTGGCGCAGGTGGAGCGCGCGTTGCTGATCGCGGCGCTGGGGCGGCAGAACGGCCATGCCTCGGAGGCTGCAAGGGCGCTGAAGCTGCCGCGCAAGACGTTTTACGACAAGCTGGCGAAATACGGCATCCGGGCGGAGGATTACCGGCGGTGAGAGTGTGCGGATATCCGCACAGTTAGCGGAAACGGATGTGTGGAATGCCGCACGATGCGAAATCCGGTATCGGAGAATCGCCTTAAGATAATCACCCAATCCTCTGATACAAAACCGTTTAACCCGGTTCCTCGCTGTCGTCCCTGACCCTGTTGAGCGGCGCCACGCGATTCGCTTCACTCCGCTCAGCGCATCGAATCACGATGCCGAAGGGGGCGGCGACGCCCCGAACGCGCAACTCTGGGAGGAGACCCCGATGAAATTCGTATCCGCCGCCGCCGTGGCGGCCCTGGCCCTTGGCTTCAGCGCGACCCTGGCGTCGGCGCAGTGCGACGCGGGCGAGACGGTGATCAAGTTCGCCCATGTCACCAACGCCGACAAGCACCCGAAGGGGATTGCCGCGCAGATGTTCGCCGACCGCGTGAACGCCGAGATGAACGGCAAGGTCTGCATGGAAGTCTTCCCGAACTCGACGCTCTACGATGACGACAAGGTTCTGGAGGCGATGCTCCAGGGCGACGTCCAGTTCGCCGCGCCGTCGCTGTCGAAGTTCGAGCAGTTCACCAAGGTGTTCCGCATCTTCGACCTTCCCTTCATGTTCAAGAACGTGGCCGCTGTCGACGCCTTCCAGACCTCGGAAACCGGCGTCGCGATGAAGGAATCGATGGTCAAGCGCGGGCTGCTGGGGATGCAGTTCTGGCACAACGGGATGAAGCAGATCTCGGCCAAGAAGCCGCTGATCTCGCCCGCCGATGCCGCGGGCCTCAAGTTCCGGGTGCAGCCGTCGGAAGTCATCAAGGCGCAGTTCGCCGCGCTGAACGCCAGCCCGCAGCCGATGGCCTTCTCGGAAGTCTACGGCGCGCTTCAGACCGGCGTCGTGGACGGGCAGGAAAACACCTGGTCGAACATCTNNAGTTCTTCGAAGTGCAGGACGGCACGACCGAGACCAACCACGGCATCATCGACTACATGGTCGTGACCTCGACCGACTGGTGGGACAGCCTGCCCGAGGACGTGCGCACCCAGCTGGCGACGATCCTCGAGGAAGTCACCGTCGCGCGCAACGCCGAAGTCGGCAAGGTCGACGAGGACGCCCGCGCGGCCGTGCTGGCGGCCGGCGGCGTGATCCGCGAGCTGACGCCGGAGCAGCGCCAGGCCTGGGTCGACGCGATGAA
>JAGRMS010000177.1 GCA_020441135.1 Pseudooceanicola sp. | reverse complement strand
CCATCCCGCCCCAGCAGACGCCGAAGGTCGAATGGACATGGGTCTGGGTCCAGTCCATCACCTCCAGCAGCTCGTTCCAATACGTCACCTGCTCGAAATCCAGGTGCTCGATCGGCGCGCCGGTGATGATCAGCCCGTCGAACTTCTCGCAGCTGGCCTTCACCTCGGCGAAGGGACGGTAGAACTCGGCCATATGCTCGGCGGCGGTGTTCTTCGTCTGGTGCTCGGTCATCCGGATCAGCGACAGCTCGATCTGCAAGGGCGTCGCCCCCAGCAGCCGCGCGAACTGGTTCTCGGTCNNNNGCATCAGGTTCAGCAGGCCGATGCGCAGGGGGCGGATGTCCTGCCGGCTGGCGCGATCCTCGGCCATGACCATCACACCCTCGCGCGTCAGCACGTCGAAGGCGGGAAGGTTGGCAGGGATCGTGATGGGCATGGGCGTTATCCGTTGGTTCGAAATCGCTAGATAGACCGCGGGCAGGGGGATGCCAAGTGGCCTGCGATCTACGCTACCCGCGGTTAACGGCGCGCTAACCGGCCCGCGCCTCCAGCGCACCCGCGATCAGCTCCACGAAATCGTCGTGGCTGCGCACCGCCGCCACCGCGTCGGCGGTGACGGTGACGCCCCAGTGCCGCGCCATCGCCTCGTATCGCGGCTGGCGGTGCGCCAGCGCCTGGGCATAGGTCCAGCGGATGAAGGCGTCGGGGTCCACCTCGGCCTCGCCTATGCCCTTCTCGGCCAGGTAGGCCGCCCAGACGGCGCTCAGGAACTCGGCCTGGTAGGCCATCGGCTTCGGCGCCTTGTCGAACCGGCGGATCAGCTCCTGCGTATGGGCCTCGCTGCCCTCGATCCAGACCATCAGCGTGTGGCGGTCCAGTTCCGCAAGGATCGGGTCGTTCGGATCCTCGGCATTCACCCACTCGCAGATCGACCCGCCGGTGTCGCAGATGAAATGGGGATAGCCATAAAGCCGCTGCGCGCGTTCGATGAAATAGGCCGTGTCCAGCAGGGCGTGAATCTCGGACTGGCGGAACTGCTCCTGCCGCCGCCGGTATTCCGCCATCGGCAGCCCGCCCTTGTCCGGGTCGCCCGGCTTGCCGAGGTAGGCCGACACCGGCGTCAGGTTGTCAAAGGTCAGGTTCGATCCGATGTAGATCGAATCCGACAACAGCAGCTCGCGCAGGAAGGGCACCTTCATCGCCTCGGCCTTGGCGTTGTCGGCGATGTATTCGCCCATGTAGCGCGTGCCGATGCGGTAATCGATCGAGTAATGGAACCAGTCGCCGCCCTCGCGCAGCAGGTTCGACACATGGGTCTTGCCAAGGCCCGACATGGCGAACAGCAGCACCCGCTTCTGGCGGGCGGCACGCCAGTCGTCAGCCGATGAATAGAGCATGACCCGTCCCCGTTTTTCCCCTTGCTAGCGGGCGGCGGGCACAGGGTCAATCGGGCGGGCGGGGCGGCGGTTCAGGATCACCAGCCCCAGCGCCAGCAGCGCGAAACCGGCATAGGCGGACGGGTGCAGCGCCTCGCCCAGCACAAGCGCGCCAAGGACGATGGCAACCGGCGGAATCAGCAGCGTGACCAGCATCAGGTTGCCGCTGCCCGCCATCGCCAGCACGCGATAATACAGCAGGTAGGCCCCGGCGGTGGCAATCACCGAGGAATAGGCAATCGCGCCCCAGGTGCGCAGGGGCAGCGCCAGGTCCGGCGCCCCGTCGATCAGCAGCGCGGCGGGGGCCAGCATCAGGGTCGAGGCGGTCAGCATCCCCGCCGCCGCCACCGGCGCGGGCAGGTGCGACAGCGTCCGCCGCGCCCAGGCCCCGGCGAGGGCATAGCTCAGCGTGCCGCCCAGCACCGCCAGCTGCGCCGCCGAGCGCAGGTCGAACCCTGCCAGCGCCCCCGGCCCGATGGCGGTGACGACGCCCGCGAAGCCCAGGCCCACCCCCAGCATCCGGCGCGGGGTCAGCCGCTCGTCGGCAAAGACCAGCGCCGCGACGATGACCCCGAAAACCGCCGTGGTGGCGTTCAGGATCGAGGTCAGGCCGCTTTCGATATGCAGCTGCCCCCAGGCGATCAGCCCGAAGGGAATCACGTTGTTCAACAGACCCATGACCAGGAACGCGCCCCATGTCGCAAGCCCGGGCAGGGGCAGGCGCAGCCAGAGCACCACGCCCCAGAGCACCAGCATCGCCCAGAATGTCCGGTGCAGCACGGCCGTCACCAACGGCACCGCGTCCAGCGTCAGGCGCACCGACAGGAAGACGCCGCCCCAGATCAGGCCCAGAAGCAGCAGTTCAGCCGAGGCGCGGGGGGTCAGGATACGTTGATCAGCCATGGCACCGAGCTATCCCGCCGACGCATCCGCCGCGACCCGGATCCTGCGGTTTTCGCCCAGGATGTTGAGGTAGTTCGCGCCGAAGATCACCACCGCGCCCACGAAGACCCAGACATCCGGGATCTCGGAATAGATCAGCGCCGCGACGATGGTGATCGCGGGCAGGCGGATGAAGTCGAAGGGCATCACGACCGAGGCCGGGGCGATGGACAGCGCATTCGTCACGCAGAAATGCGCCACCACGCCGCCGATGCCGATGATCAGCACGAAGGGCAGCCCGGCGGCATCGGGCAGGGCGATGTCGCCGTCATACCCGGCGGCGGCCAGCCCCAGGAACAGCTGGATCAGCGTCAGCCAGAACATGATGCTGCCGGTGCTTTCTGCTCGTGTCAGCCGCTTGGTCTGGATCGCCGTCAGCGCAAAGAACACCGCAGCCGCCAGCGCCGTCAGCAGGCCCGGATCCAGCGTATCCGCCCCGGGGCGCGCCACGATCAGGATGCCCGCGAACCCAAGCGCGGCGCAGAGCATCCGCAGGCGCGTCAGCGTCTCGCCCAGTAGCAGGGGCGACAGCACGATGACCCAGAGCGGGGTGGTGAACTCCAGCGCGAAGACCTGCGCCAGCGGCGCGACGCCGATGGCGTAGAACCACAGGTTCTGCCCGGTGAAATGGGTGATGTTGCGCAACGTATGCTGCGGCAGGCGCTGGCGCGTCACGACGCTCCATCGCCCCGTCACGGTCAGCACGGCCGAGACGATCACCAGCCCGATGGCGCTGCGATACATCATCATCTCGAAGGTATCGAGCGCGCCGGTCAGCTCCCGCCCCGCCACCGCCATGGCGCTGAAGGCAACGATGGAGCCGACCATCCACAGGGCGGCCTTCAGCGTGGTATTCATGGTTCCATCCCGGTGATCGTGTAGTGGCGCGGAATGCCTTCGGTGATCCGCGCCCAGTGGGTGCCCTTGGCCCGCGCCTGGTGGGCGCGGAAGGCGTCGGGGCTGGCGAAGGTTTCCGACACCAGCAGCCGCGTCGGCAAATCCCTGTCCTGCACGACGTTGAAGGTCAGGCACCCCGGTTCCGCCCGCGTCAGCCGCACATGCTCGGGCAGGGCGGCCAGCACCGCCGCCAGCCGATCCGGCGGCACGTCGAGATGCCCGTTCAGGCTGACCTGTCCCATCGTCCCCGCGTCCTCCCCGTCCGCGCGCCACGAAGGCCCGATTCCGGGGTGGATTACAAGTCCCGGCTGAGGGTTTACTTCCCCGCCAGCGCGCCCCAAGCTCGCCAGCACGGTTAACCTGTATTCAAATCCCGGAGCATTGCCTTGAAACCGACCCTGACCCTCGCCGCCATTGCCACCGCGCTCACGCTCGCCACACCGGCACTGGCCGAGTTCAGGTTCTCCTTCGACTGGGCCGGGCTGAAGTCTTGCACTTCGGGCAACCCGAACACCGTCCACAACCCGCTCTTCAAGGTCTCGGGCGTGCCGCAGGGCACCACCGTCATCCGCTTCCAGCTGAAGGACTTGGACGTGCCCGGCTACAACCACGGCGGCGGCTATGTCACCATCGCCAAGGACGGCACCGTCCCGGCGAAGTCGTTCAAATACAAGAGCCCGTGCCCGCCCTCGGGCAAGCACACCTACGAGTGGACGGCGACGGCGATGACCAGGAAGAACGGCAAGGCGCTGGCCAAGGCGGCGGCGCGAGCGAGCTACCCGTGAACGGTCGCAGGCAGGGACAAGCCCTGCCTCACTCCCACTCGATT
>JAGRMS010000176.1 GCA_020441135.1 Pseudooceanicola sp. | reverse complement strand
CGCCGGTGCCGATCTCGATCTTCGACGTCCGCGCCCCGACGGCAGCCAGCAGCGGAAACGGCGAAGCCAGCTGGCGGGCAAAATGGTGGACGCGAAAATAGGCGCCGTCGACGCCAAGCTCTTCGGCGGCCACGGCAAGGTCGATCGACTGCCGCAGCGTGTCGCCTGCGGTTTGCAGGGGCGAGCCGGGCTCGGGGTTCCAATGGCCGAAGGACAGGAATCCGATCTTCTTCATGGCGCGTCTCCTCGTGCGGGTTCGCGGGTTAACTAATGCCCCTCGCGGGCGCTGCCAACCTGCGCGGATGCGCAGCGGCTGTTGGCAGATGGACGGTCGGCGCGGTAAGGGGGGGCATGCGGATCGTGATGCTGTCAAGCTGGGTCGCCTCGGGCCATGTCGGACTGTCGGCGGGCGCGCCGATGGTGCAGGCATTGGGGCATGAGGTCGTGCAGCTGCCGACGGTGATGCTGTCGAACCATCCGGGCTTTCCCCCTGTCTCGGGCCGCGCGGTGGATGTCGCGCAGCTGGCCGGAATGGCCGAGGCGCTGGAGGCGAACGGCTGGCTGGTGGGCGTCGACGCGCTGCTGACGGGCTACCTGCCCAGCGCCGCGCATGTCGAATTTGCTGCCGCCCTGGCGGCCCGGCTGCGGGCGCGGGTGGTGGTGGACCCGGTGCTGGGAGACGTGCCGAAGGGGCTTTATGTTCCTGGCGAGGTGGCCGAGGCGATCCGCGACCGTCTGGTGCCGCGGGCGGATGTGCTGACGCCGAACCTGTTCGAGTTATCCTGGCTGACCGGGATGCCGGTGAGGACGCTTGCCGAAGTTACAGCGGCGGCGCGGGCGCTGGGGCGCGAGGTGCTTGTGACTTCCGCCCCCTCCGGCCCGGGCCGGATCGGCGTGCTGAGGGTGGCCGACAGGCTCTCGCGCTGGTCCGCACCGATGCGCGCGGGCGTGCCGCAGGGCACCGGCGACGCCTTCGCCGCGCTGATTGCCGCCGGGCTGCCGGTGGGCGCGGCGCTGGGCCACCTCGCGGCGCTGGTCGACACCAGCCTCAACACACCGCACCTGCGGATCGCGGAAAGCGCGCGCGACTGGACCGCCGCGCCACCGATCCCTGAAGACGCTCAGCCCTTGGACGCCTCGTAACGCGCCTTGGTTTCGGCGTTCATCGGGTAGAGGCCCGGCAGTTGCGCGCCGTTCTCGACCTCTTGCATGATCCACGCCTCCATCCGCTCCTGCTCCACCGCTTCGGCCAGCACGGCGTCCAGCATCGCCTGCGGGATCAGCACCGCGCCGTCCTGATCCACCACGATCATGTCTCCAGGGATCACCGCGACTCCACCGCAGGCCACCGTCTCCTGCCAGCCGACGAAGGTGAGGCCAGCGACCGAGGGCGGCGCGGCAGTGCCGTTGCACCAGACCGGCAGGCCGGTCGACAGCACGCCCGCCACGTCGCGCACCACGCCATCGGTGATCATTGCGGCGACGCCCCGCTTGACCATCCGCGCGCAGAGGATGTCGCCGAAGACCCCCGCATCCGTGACCCCCATCGCGTCGATCACGCAGACCGCGCCTTCGGGCATCGCCTCGATGGCCGCGCGGGTCGAGATCGGCGAGGCCCAGCTGGCCGGTGTTGCCAGATCCTCGCGCGCCGGGACGAAGCGCAGCGTGAAGGCCGGCCCGGCGATGCGGGGCTGGCCCGGCTTCAGGGGCCGCGTGCCGCGAATCCAGACGTTGCGCAGGCCCTTCTTCAGCAGGACCGTGGTCAGGGTGGCGGTCGAGATCGTCTTCAGCGTGTCGATGGGCGAGGTCATGGCGGCTCCTATGGCGGTGACGCCCCTCGCATAGCCGGTCGCGACGGCATTCGCACGGGGGGAAAATGCCGCTATGTTCGCCGGAAGTGACAAGGGGAACACGCATGGCCTTCGACTTCATCCTGATGCTGACCTCGAACGACCGGACCATCCCCGACGCCCGCGCCCGGCTGGACGAGGCACTGGAAGGCGGCGTGCGACACATCGGCTTCAAGGACGTCGGCCTGCCGTTGCCGGAACTGCGCGGGCTGGCCGACGCGATCCGCAACGCAGGCGGGCGGTCGTACCTGGAGGTGGTGAGCCTCGACGCCGAAAGCGAGCTTGCCTCGGCCCGGGCGGCGATCGGATTGGACGTCGATTGCCTGCTGGGCGGCACGCGGGCCGAAGAGGTGGCGGCGCTGACGCGGGATCATCCGGTGCGCTACTACCCGTTTCCTGGGCGGATCACCGGGCATCCGAGCGTGCTGGAAGGGTCTGCCGGGGCGATCGCCGATTCGGCGCGGCGGCTGGCAGACCTCGAATGGGTGCATGGGCTGGACCTGCTCGCCTACCGCTTTGACGGCGACGTGCCGGGACTGATGGCGGCGGTCTGCGGGGCTGTGAAGAAGCCCGTCATCATGGCGGGCAGCATCGACAGCGCCGAACGGGTCGAGGCGGCGGCGCGGGCTGGGGCGACCGGCTTTACCGTGGGCACCGCGGCGCTTGCGGGGGCCTTCCCGGCGGAAGGCGACGGCTTCGCGGCGCAGGTGCGCGCGATCCTCGCCATCACGGAACGGGCGCGGGCGCTGTCCCGTGCGCCCCGGCGGCTGGCGCTGGCGGCGCATGACACGCGAAAGGCGCAGTTGCGCGCCTGGGTGCTGCGCCATGCGAAGTCGTTGGCGGGGCACCAGCTGGTCTGCACCGGTGGCACCGGGCGAATGATCGCCGAGGCCGCGCCGGGCCTGACCGTGCGCCGCCTGCAACGCGGCGCGCGGGGCGGCGACCAGCAACTGGGCGCGCTAATCGCGACCGGCGATCTGGATGCGGTGATCTTCTTCGCCGACCCGACGCTACCGCATGGTGGCGACGCCGACTTGCAGGCGCTGACCCGGCTGTCCGTTCTGCACGACACGCCGCTGGCGCTGGGGCCCTCGGCGGCGGACATGGTGGCGGCATCGCTGCTGGGAACGGCGTAGGGGGGGCGCTGCCCCCCGGACCCCCCGGGATACTTGCAGCAAGAGGAAGCACGGAATGCCCACGAAGGCGTGGCGGGACATTGCGCGGTGACTGGGGCAATCTGGGGTGAAACCGGAGGATGTGTCATCAGTCTGACACGACACCGGCGGACGGGTGCCACGGGGCGCTTCTGCTGATGCGGGCGGGGCCAGCAACTATCTGCCGGGTGCGCCGATGGTCCAAAGGATCGACGGCGGCGGCTTCTGGATGCGCGGGACAGCTCGGCGGGCGGGCGACGGTGCGCCTCTGACGGGCATCCGCATCCAGATCTGGGCACATACCACCGAGGGGCAGGAGCGCGACCCGTACAGCCACGGCGCCACGCTGATCGGGCCGGGCGGGGTGTTCCGTCTGGAGATGCCACAGATCGTTCCGGCCTTCAGGCAGCCGCACGGGCAGCTTGCCCATGACAGCGGCGACTTCGAGACCGTGTTCCTACGCCCCGTGATGAAAAGCGCGCGGGAGACCGGCCTGTCGGCCGATTTCGTGCTGATGCCGGTGTGATCCGGTCGCGTGGCCTGGTCCTCTGGGCCGCGCTGGTGGCGTGGCTGCGGCCGCGGTGATCGCAAAGGTGTATCGGCGGGATACTTCTGATGTCTGGTGTCCGCGCCGTCGAGCGGCGACTGTCCACTGCGGGGAGGCTACCATGCTGACAGTCGAAAACGAAGGGGCCGCGCTGGCCTGCGAGGTCACGGGCGAAGGGCCGGTACTTCTGACCATCGCGGGTGGCGGCGGGACCGGGGCGCGGTACCAGGCTCTGGCAAGGGCCTTGCCCGATTTCACCGTCGTCACCTGGGACCGGCGCTGCTGCGGGGCCAGCACGGGGGACCGCGATCTGCCTCTGGATATGGACCAGCAGGCGCGCGACGCCCTGGCGCTGATCGACGCCCTGGGCGCGGAGCGCGCGCATGTCTTCGGCAATAGCGGCGGCGCGAACATCGCGCTGCGGCTGGCCGAGATCGCGCCGGAGCGGGTCGGCGCGGTCATCGCGCACGAGCCACCGGTCCTGCCGCTGCTGCCGGATGCGGCGAAGTGGGTCGCGTTTTCGGACCGGCTGGCGGCGATTTGCCGGGAAGACGGGCCTTTCGCGGCGATGGGGCTGTTCATCTCGGAAGTGCCGGGCGTGGACGGTCCGCCGCCGCCGCCAAGACCGGGGCCCGCGGACCTGCGCCGCTTCCTGCTGTCCGAACTGACGGTGCTCTGCCGCTATGCCCCCGGCCCGCTCGAGGGGGTGCGCCTGACGCTGGCAGTGGGGGCGGACAGCGGCGACGCCTATTACGTGCGCGCGGCGCATACTCTGGCGGAGCGCACCGGCGCGCCCCTTGAGATGATCGCGGGCCATCACTTCAGCTACATCGACCAGCCGGAGGTCTTTGCCCGGCTGATCCGCGAGGCGATCTAGGCGACCGCCTCGGCGACCTCCTGCGCGCGCCCGGTCAGGCGGTCGAGGATCGCTGCCGCATCCGCGGCGGTGGCGTTGGTGCCGCGCCAGGCCACGACCTGGTCGGGGCGAATCAGGGCAAAGGGCATGTGGTAGAAATCCGCCGCCGTGGCGTTGCCGGTCAGGTCGAGCCGTTTCAGCGGCAGGCCGCGGCGGGCGGCCTCGGCGGCAATCGCCTCGCCGGCCGTTCCCTCGCCGATGCAGAGCAGGGTCCATTCGAACCCGAAGTTGTCGAACAGGGACGAGCCGTCCTGCATCCAGAAATGCGGCGCGCGTCCTCCGGGCTTGGCGCTGGGGACATAGACCGAGGGCTGGTCGGGGGGTATCAGCGACTCTTCGGGCCAGATCGCCGGAGAGCTGTCGTAGCGCGCCCCCAGCGTGAAGCCGGGGATGGTGAACTCGTTGCGGCCATGTTCGGCGAGGTAGGCCCCGGCCCGGGCGCGGGCGAGGTCGCCTGCCGGGCCTTCGTTCTCGATGGCGGGACTGGGCGCGAACAGCCCGACCGAATCCGCGAAACCGGCGGCGAAGCGGGTGTTGCGGAAGGCGATGGGGCGGCGTTCGGCCTCGTAGCTGTCGAGCAGGGCCGGGTCAGCCTGGCCCTTCAGCACCGCCGCCAGTTTCCAGCCGACGTTCACCGCGTCCTCGACGGCGGTGTTGTAGCCCATGCCGCCGGTCGGGGTAAACACATGCACCGCGTCGCCGCCCATCAGCACCCGGCCCTGCTGGAAACGGTCGGCGACCAGAGCGCGCCCGGCAGTCCATTGCGCGGTGCCGGTGACGGTGATCGGGATGTCCTTTCCGACCGCCTGGCGGACCAGTTCGCCTGCCTGCTCGAAGGTCATCGTCTCGCCGTCTTCGCCCGGGCGCAGCTGGGTGCCGAAGCCGAACTTCGTCCTGCCGTCAACGGCGGCAAGGATGCCCCGGCGGCGGCGGTTGAAGCACCAGTACATCCAGGCGCGGTCATAGGCGATCTCGTCATAGAAGGTCGGCATGTCGACATAGATCGACAGCATCCGCCCGCCCATGAAATCGCGGGTCGAGGCGTCGCCGCCGTTGTAGCGGATGCCAAGCTGGCGGCGGACCATGCCCTGCGTGCCGTCGGCGGCGAAGAGGTATTGCGAGCGGATGGTGCGTTTCTCGCCGGTCTTGGTGTGGGTCAGATGCGTCGTGACTCCATCGGGGCGCTCCTCGAACCGCTCGGCCAGCCAGTTGAAATCGACCGAGATCGTCGGCAGGCCTTGCGCCTTGCGGCAGAGCGTCTGCTCCACCAGCGCCTGCGAGATTCGGTGAGGCAGTTCGGCCGCGTTCCAGATGTGGGCCTTTTCCCGCACCACGGCATCGGCCTGGCCCGAGGGCGGCATCCGGTGGCGGCCGAGTTCGTACCCCGCGTAGGTGGTGAAATAGGCGACGTCGGTAGGATAGTCCTGCGGCAGGCCCAGCTTGCGGATCTCATGCGCAAAGCCCAGGCGGCGGTAGTGCTCCATCGACCTTGCCTGCGTCGCGTTGGCCTGAGGGGCAGTGGCGACGGTTTCCTCGCGGTCGGCGACGATGGCGTTGATCCCGCGCTGGCCCAGTTCGTTGGCCAGCATCAGCCCGCAGGGCCCCGCGCCGATGATCAGCACATCGGTTTCATCTGTCATGGTCGGTCCTCCCCCGGTCATTCGGGGGCAAGTATCGGGGGGCCGGGCGACTGCTGCCAGATTGCAAATGTGTTGCCGCGATACCGGAACGCTATCACACCTGGAACATCTGGCTGCTGGAGCGTTCGACGAGATGGGCGAAATACTCGCCCGCCGGGGTCAGTCCCAGCCCGGCCTTGTGAACGAGCATGATCGGCGGCGCGCGGAAGCTTTCGCGCAAGCGGATGTATTGCAGCCACTCGGACAACAGCGGCGAGCGGACCCATTGCACCGGCATCATCGCCAGCATGTCCGTGTGCAGCATCAGCGTCAGGATCGACAGCGCCGTCTGCGCCTGCCCGCCAAGGCGCGGCTTGGGCAGGTTGTGTCTGGAGAAGACGCTGTTCAGCTCGTCTTCGGCATCGCGGGTGATGGTGGTGGTCAGCCAGAGCGCGTCCCGCAGGTCCGCGATGGTGGTGGCATCGGCAAGCGGATGTCCCTTGCGGGCGACCACCACACGTTCGTTGTCGAAAAGCTTGGTGTGGGTCAGGTCGGCGGTCTCGATGGTGTCGGGCACAGGCCCGACGAAGAGGTCGATCAGCCCCTCGCGAATGTCCTTGTCGAGCGTCGGCAGGAAGCCTTCGACCAGCCGCAGCTTCACGCGGGGATAGCGGCGGTGAAACGGCGGGATGACGGTATTGGCGATGCCGAGGTGGGCGACGACGGACAGGCCGACGACCAGCTGGCCCTCGGCGCTTTCCTGCGCTTGCTGCACCGATTCCTGCGCCCGCCGGATATCCCCGAGGATGCCGCGCGCGCGGGTCAGGAACTGCTCGCCAATGGGGGTCAGCCGCACCCCGCGCGCCTCGCGCAGGAAGAGCTGCGCGCCCAGCGAATGCTCCAGTTCCTGGATCGAGCGGGTGATGGCGGGCTGGGCCAGCGACAGCTGGCGGGCGGCGCCGCGCAGGCTGCCGACCTCGGCGACGGCGACAAAATCGCGGAGCTGGTTGAACTTCATGACCGATCGCGTTCCGGTATCGTTACGATTACTTCCCTATCTAACATGAAGCGGTCTCGCACATATACCTTTCTGCGTCAGGGATCGGGAGGGGAACGGATGCCGAAGGTGTTTCAGCTGGCCCATGTTGCGCTGGGCGTGCCGGATCCGGCGCAGGCGCGCGAGTATTATGTCGACACGCTGGGCCTGAGCCCGGTCGCGAGCGACAGCGGGGCGGAATATCTGAGCGTCGGTTTCGCGCATCATGACCTGGTGCTGGAGAAGGGCGACGGGCGGAGGCTGGCGCATGTCGGGTATCTGCTGTCGCCGGGAACGGGGCTGGACGATCTTGCAAAAACGCTCGGCGGCGCGGGCTTCAAGGCGCAGATCAAGTCGGACGCCCAGCCCGGCGTGGCGAAGCTGGCCGAGGTGGAGGTGGTGCCGGGCCATACCGTGCAGGTCTACGAGGCGGGCGACGCCCCTGCCCCGGGCTTTTCCGGCAAGGGCATCGGCCCGCTGAACATGGGCCACGTCGCCATCGTCTCGCCCGAGGCACCCAAGCTGGTGCAGTTCTACCGCGACGTGATGGGGTTTCACGAGACCGACTGGATCGGCGACCTTGCGACCTTCATGACCTGCAACAGCGACCACCACGTCATCAACGTGGTCAACGCACCGGTGAACATGGTGCATCACCTGGCTTTCCAGCTGTCCGAAAGCGCCGAGCACGCGCGGGCGGCGGACACGCTGCGGCGGGCTGGCATCAAGACCTGCTGGGGGCCGTCGCGGCACACGGCGGGGCATAACCTTGCCGCCTATCACAAGGATCCGGCGGACCTGCTGATCGAGCTTTACACCGACATGGACGTCTTCGTTCCCGAACTGAACATGTGCCAGCCGCGTCCCTGGCACGAACACCTGCCGATGCGGCCGCGCAAATGGGGGCTGGACGAACTCAGCAACTGGGGTGTCGACTTCCAGTACGACCTGGCGCGCGGGTGATCGGATTCGGTTATCGGTCAGAAACTTTTGGCATCTAACCGCTGGCAGTCGCGCAGATAATATATTTCGCATGGGAAAATGGCGCCCGGTTGCCGTCGAGGAGCGAGGCAACCCCGCCGCAAGGGAGGAAACCATGAAACTGAGACACGCTTTTGCGGCGACGGCGCTTGCCGCCGTGACGCTGGTGCCCGGGCTGGCGCTGGCGGCGGATCACGTCCTGAAACTGTCCTCGCCCGCGCCGCTGACCGAGGTCGACCCGCTGTCGGCCTGGTTCATGGCCTTCGAGAAGGGTGTCGAGGAAGCCTCGGGCGGCAAGATCGACGTGCAGATCTACCCCTCGTCCCAGCTCGGCCCGATCCCGGCGACGGTCGAAGGCGTGGTGATGGGCACCATCGAGATGACGACGCCCGCCATTGGGTTCCTGACCGGGGTGGACCCGCGGTTCCAGGTGCTGGACGCGACGGGGCTGTTCGACAGCGAAGCCCACGCGCTCAAGACCCTGACCAGCCCCGAGGTCAAGGCGCTGCTGGCCGAATTCGGGTCGGGCGCAGGGGTGGAGCCGCTGTTCGTGCTGACCAGCGGACAATCCAACATCGTCTCGAAAAAGCCGATCATGAAGTCGGCCGACCTGAACGGGCTGAAGATGCGCACCGGCGGGGCGACCTCGCTGGTGAACAAGCCGATGGAGACTTTCGGCGTCTCGCCCGTGGCGCTGCCCTTGGGCGATGTGCTGCCCGGCATCCAGACCGGCACCATCGACGCGGCGACGCTGAACATGCCGGTCTCGGTCGGCTTCAAGTTCGCGGACGTGGCCAAGGAGTCGGTCTATATCCCCGGCAAGTTCGGCATCATCGGCGGCATCATCTCGAAGCAGTTCCTGGCGACCGTGGGTCCGGAGCTCGAGGCGGTGATCCGCGAACAGGCGACCAAGGCGAACGACGCCTATGCCGCCAAGCTGGAAAGCGGGCCGAAGGCGCTGGAAGGGGCCTGGGCCAAGATGGGCGGGCACCAGTCGCAGATGTCCGAGGCCGACTACCAGCAATGGCGCGACGACATGGTGAAGGTCGTCGAAGAGGTTGTGGCGCAGGACAAGCAGATGCAGGCCGACTACGATGTGCTGAAGGCGGCCGCCGCGGCGCATCGCTGAACGATACCGGGCGGGTGCAACCCCGCCCGGCCAATCCGGGGAGGGGATCGGGATGCACGGCGTTGTCGACCGGCTGGCGAAGGGGCTGCTTGTCCTTCTGGGGCTGATGCTGCTGGCGATGGTGGCCCTCAGCGTCCTGAACGTTGTGGGGCGCTATGTCTTCAGCGCCTCGCTGCTCTGGGCGGATGAGATCGCGGTCTTCGGCATGATCGTGATGGGCTGGCTTGGCGCCATCGTCGTCGCCTGGCGGCGCATGGACATCCGCATGTCGATCCTGTCCGACCTCTTCCCCGAGCGGGTGCAGTTCTGGCTGGGGATGGTGGTGCAGCTGATGACCGCCGTTCTCTGCGGCTGGGTCGCCTGGCTGTCCTGGGGCTATGTCTCGCGCCTGATGCAGTTCGGGATGACCAGCGACGGCGCCAAGATCCCGCTGTGGACGGTGCATATCGCCATCACGATCACGCTGGCGGGGCTGAGCCTGATCGCCGCCTTCCGGCTGGTGCGGGCGCTGGCGGGGCTGCGGACGGGGTCCGCGAAAAAGGTGGTGGCGGAATGACCTTTGCGCTTGGGCTTCTGCCGGTCGGCCTGCTGGTCCTCGGCTTTCCGATCTTCCTTGTCCTGCTGGCCGCCTCGACCGTGGCGCTGGCCTTCTACATGAACCTGCCGCTGACGGCGATCCACCAGAACCTGTTCGGATCGCTGAACATCTCGGGCCTGCTGGCGGTGCCCTATTTCATCCTGGCCGGAGAATTGATGTCGCGCGGCACCGTCTCCTTGCGGCTGGTGGAGTTCGTGCGCTCCTTCGTCGGCGGGCTGCCGGGGTCGCTTGGCGTCACCACGGTGGGCACGGCGACGGTGTTCGGCGCGATTTCCGGCTCCAGCGCGGCGGCGGTGGCCTCGGTCGGCAAGGTGATGCACCCGGCGATGACCGAGGACAAATACCCGGCCAGCTTCTCGGCCGGCATGATCACCTCGGTCAGCGCCATCGGCATCATCATCCCGCCGTCGATCCCGATGATCGTCTACGGCGCGTCGTCGGAAACCTCGATCCCCCGCCTTTACGCGGCGGGCGTACTGCCGGGGTTGCTGCTGGCGCTGGTTCTGGCGGTCTACATCATGCTGCGCGCGCAGACCCGTGGCTTCGGGAGCCGCACGGCCTTTACCTGGCCCGCCGTGGGCCGCGCCACGGGCCGGGCGATCTGGGCGCTGGGCGCGCCGGTGATCGTGCTGGGCGGCATCTACGGCGGGGTCTTCTCGCCCACCGAGGCGGCGGCAGTGGCCTGCGTCTATTCGATCGTCGTCACGCGGTTCATCCTGCGCGAATTGTCGTGGGCCGACATCCTCGACTGCGCGGTGACAACCGTGCTGTTTTCGGCGCAGATCATGGTGATCGTCGCGGCGGCGGGGCTGTTTTCCTGGCTGCTGACGGTCAACCAGATCCCGCAGACCATCGTGACCTGGATCACCAGTTCCGAGATCACCGCGTTCCAGTTCCTGATCGCCATCAACATCCTGCTGCTGATCTGGGGCTGCTTCATGGACCCGCTGGCGGCGATCCTGCTGCTGACGCCGATCCTGATCCCGGTGGTCGACGCGCTGGGGATCGACAAGGTGCATTTCGGCATCGTGATGACGCTGAACCTGGCCATCGGGCTGTTCACCCCGCCCTTCGGGATCAACATCTTCGTGGCGCAGTCAGTGCTGGGGATGAAGGCGCGCGACATCTACACCGGTGTCTTCCCGTTCTTCTTCGTCTTCCTGGCCGTGCTGATCCTTGTCACCTTCATGCCGGGCATCGCGCTGACCAGCATGGACCTGTTCATGCTCGATTGAGGGAGTTCCCGATGTCCACCGACACGCTTGCGAAGGCCCCGACCTGGGACGGCGACTTCTGGTCGGACGAGGTGGTTCTGAACCCTTATCCGGTCTACCAGCGCCTGCGCGACCTTGGCCCGGCAGTCTGGCTGGCCCACCACGACGCCTGGGTGCTGCCCCGCCATGCCGAGGTGCGCGCGGCGCTGGGCAACCCCGAGGTGTTCTCGTCCGCGCGGGGCTGCATGATGAATGAGCCAATGAATAAAGCCTTCGTCGGCAACATCCTCTGCACCGACGATCCGGAGCATCAGCAGATGCGCAAGGTGTTTGCGAAACCACTGATGCCGGGGACGGTCGGCGTCCTGAAGGCGCGGATGGAGGAGCTGGCGGCAGCGCAGGTGGACGCGCTGATGGCCCGCGACAGCTTCGACGCGGTGGTGGACATCGGCCACCACCTGCCGATCAACGTGGTGAGCGAGCTGGTCGGCCTGCCCGAAGACGGGCGGCGGCATATGCTTGAGTGGGCGGCGGGGTCATTCGACGCCTTTGGGCCCTTGTCCAGCCCGCGCACCCTGACGGGCATGGAGATCGGGCAGGAGGCGGCGGTCTATACCCGCGGCATCGACCCGGCGCAGCTGACGCCGGGCAGCTGGGGCCACGCGCTGTTCGAGGCGGCGAAACGCGGCGAGGTGGCGGAACACCAGGCGCGGTCGATGATGATGGGCTATGTCGCCCCGGCGCTGGATACGACGATCAATGCGACCTCGTCGGCCATCTGGCTCTTCGCGCGGCATCCCGAACAATGGGACATGCTGCGCGCCGACCGAGACCTGATCGGTAGCGCCATCAACGAGGTGATCCGGCTGGAATCGCCGATCCGCGCCTTTTCGCGCTATGTGACGCGGGATTTCGAGGTGGGCGGGGTGACACTGAAGGAGGGCGCGCGGGCCTTGATGCTCTACGCGAGCGCCAACCGGGACGAGCGGCATTATCCCGACCCCGAACGCTTCGACATCGCCCGCGCGGCGCGCGATCACGTCGGCTTCGGCTACGGGACGCATACCTGCGCCGGGATGCACCTCGCCAAGCTGGAACTGACGGTGATCCTGAACGCGCTGGC
>JAGRMS010000175.1 GCA_020441135.1 Pseudooceanicola sp. | reverse complement strand
GGCACCCACTTCGACGCGCCGCACCACTGGATCACCGGCAAGGACTTCAGCGACGGCTATACCGACACGCTTGACGTGCAGCGGCTGGTCGCGCCGGTCAACGTGCTGGATTTCAGCAAGGAATGCGGCGAGAACCCCGATTTCCTGCTGACCATCGACCATGTGAAGGCCTGGGAGGCCGAGCATGGCGAGATCAAGGAAGGCGAATGGGTCGTCCTGCGGTCCGACTGGGACAGCCGCGCCGATGACGAGGGCCGGTTCCTGAACGCCGACGAGACCGGGCCGCACACGCCGGGGCCGACCGCCGAGGTGATCGAGTTCCTGATCGGCAAGGGCATCGTCGGCTGGGGCAGCCAGTGCATCGGCACCGACGCTGGGCAGGCGGGCGGCATGACGCCGCCGTTCCCGGCGCACAACCTCTTGCACCTGAACAACCGCTTTGGCCTCGCCTCGCTGGCGAACCTGTCGAAACTGCCGCCCAAGGGCGCGATCCTGATCGCCGCGCCGCTGAAGATCAAGAACGGGACCGGCTCGCCGATTCGCGCGCTGGCGCTTGTGCCGAAGGGCTGACGCCCTTGCGCCCGGATCACGTCATCGTCGGTTCCGGCATCAACGCGCTGGTGGCCGGGGCGATGCTGGCGCTGGCGGGAAAGCGCGTTCTGCTGCTGGAGCGGAACGCGCAGGCCGGCGGCTGCCTGCGAACGGAAGAGATCACGCTGCCGGGCTTCCGGCACGACGTGATGGCGGCGACCTGGGTGCTGTTCATGACCTCTCCGGCGGGGGCCGCGCTTGGCCCCCACCTGGCGCGGCACGGGTTTGAGTATTGCCACACGCCGCATCCCACGGCGGTGTTGCGGCCTAACGGCGAGGCGCTGGTGCTGACCACGGACCGCGCCGCCAACGTCGCCGCCTTCGAGGCACTGGCCGCGGGCGACGGGGCGCGCCATGCGGCGGATGTCGGCGGGATCGAGGCCGACGCGCCCTTCCTGTTTTCGCTGCTGGGCGGGCCGTTGTGGAGTTGGGGAACGCTTCGCCTGCTGTTCGGACAGGTGCGAAAGCGCGGGTTGCGCGGGCTGGCGGCCTGGTTCGGCACCGCGCTGACCCCGGCGCGGGGGTGGTTGGAAAACGGATACCAAAGCCCGCTGGTGCAGGCGCTTTATGCGCCGTGGGTGTTGCATTGCGGGCTGACGCCCGAGTCGACCTATTCCGGCCAGATGGGCAAGGTCATTGCCTTCGCGCTGGAGGCGGCCGGCGCGCCGATCCTGAAAGGCGGGTCGGGCGCGGCGGTGGACGCCTTTCGCAAGCTGATCGAGGAGAAGGGCGGCGCCATCCGCTGCGACGCCGAGGTGGACCGTATCCTTGTAGATGGTGCGAAGGTGCGCGGCGTGGCGCTGACCGGCGGCGAGGAGATCGCCTGTGCGTCCGTGCTTGCCTCGGTCACGCCTTCGCAGCTTTACGGACGGCTGCTGCGCGACGTGAACCTGCCGGAGGAACGGGCGGCGGCGGACGCCTTCCGGCACGGGCGCGGCAACTTCCAGCTGCACTATGCCCTGGACCGCCCGCCGGAATGGCTGACACCCGGTCTCGACAAGGTGGCGCTGATCCACCTTGCCGACGGCATCGACAGCGTGTCGAAATCCGCCAACGAGGCGGAACGCGGGATGCTGCCGGAAACGCCGACGATCTGCGTCGGCCAGCCCCATGCGCTGGACCCCTCGCGCTGTCCGGAGGGCAAGGCGATCCTCTGGCTGCAAATCCCCGACGCCCCGCGCAGCGTGAAGGGTGACGCCAAGGGCGAGATCGACGCAACCGACTGGTCGGACGCCACGCGCGAAGCCTTCGCGGACCGGATCGAGGCGACCCTCGCCCGACACATCCGCGACTTCGACGCCATCAAGCTGGCCCGCGCCGCCCATTCCCCCGCCGACCTGGAGCGCATGAACGTGAACCTCGTCGGCGGCGACCCCTATGGCGGGCTTTGCACGCTCGACCAGTTCTTCGTCTTCCGCCCCTCGGCGCGGACGCCGGACGGCACCGGGCTGGTGCGCGGGCTGATCCAGATCGGCGCCTCGACCCATCCCGGCCCCGGCCTTGGCGGCGGGTCGGGCTTCCTTGCGGCAAAAAGGCTTGGCGCATGAGCGACGATCCCCCCAGCCTGGCCGACATCGGGCTGGCGAACTTCGCGCCCTACCTGATGAACCGCATCATGGGCCGCTACAACGCCAGCCTGCGCGACGAGATGGCCAAGCAGGGGCTGACCACGCCGAAGATGCGGGCGCTGGCGGTGCTGGCGGTCATCGACAAGCCGACGATCAAGGAGCTGGCGGTCTACTCGGTGGTCGAGCAGTCGACCCTGTCGCGCGCGCTGGACCAGCTGACCAACGACGGGCTGGTCGCGCGCGAGGCCGATCCGGTGGACAGCCGGGCCACGCGGATCATGCTGACGGACGCGGGCCGCGCCACCTTCGAGACGATGTGGCCGCGCATGGCGGAAAGCTATGGGCGCATGTTCCGGGGCATCCCGCAGGACCAGCGCCGCGCCTTTGTCGAAACGCTGCACCAGATGTTGAACAACATCCGCAAGCACCCCTTCTGAATTCCTTGGCCGCGCGGCGGCGTTCGCGCTAACGTCCCGCCTGTCGACAGACGGTTTTGGGAGGAACGCATGTGCAGACTTTGTAGCCCCGCAACCCCGATCGCCCGCTGCCCGGTCTGGGCCGCCGCCGGAGGCGCGACGGGCACTGCCCCGGCGGGCCTGCCCGCGGGCGCTGGCGAGACGGGCCGCCGCGTGCTGATCAAGGGCGGCATGGTGCTGTCGATGGACGATGCGGTCGGCAATTTCGCGAAAGGAGACGTGCTGGTCGAGGGCGCGAAGATCGTGCAGGTGGCGGCGCGGATCGACGCGCCGGACGCCCTGGTGATCGACGCGAAGGGCAAGGTGGTGATGCCGGGATTCATCGACACGCACCACCACCAGTTCGAGACCGGGCTGCGGTCGTCCCTGTCGGATGCCATCGTGGTCAACGACGGCAAGCCCGAGAACGCGCGGAACTACTACGAGACCATGCTGCTGAACTTCTCGCAGCATTACCGGCCCGAGGATGTCTATATCAACGAGCTGTACGGCGGCATCGCCCAGCTGGACGCGGGCGTTACGACGGTGATGGACGTCAGCCAGATCCACCACTCGGCCGCCCATTCCGACGCCGCCATCGAGGGGCTGCGCGACGCGGGACGCCGCGCCGCCTTCGGCTATTTCGAAGGCTGGTGGGAGGGCAAGGAATACCCCTCGGGCGCGAAGCGCATCCGCGAGCGGTATTTCTCGTCGGACGACCAGCTGCTGACAATGGTGATGGGCGGCGAGATCTACATCGACGGCTACGAGGAAGCCTGGAAGATCGGCCGCGACCTGGGGCTCCAGGTGGCGTTGCACGTGGTGACGACCTTCGGCATGACCCCGACCTTCGACGCACTGGCGAAGAAGGGGGCGTTCCGCGACGACAACATCTTCATCCACATGACCGGCATGACCGACGACGCCTGGAAGGCGGCGGCGGACGCGGGAGCGCATGTTTCGGCGGCGGTGCCGATCGAGATGCATATGCGCCACGGGATGCCCCCGGTGCAGAAGGCGCTGGACCTCGGGATGGGGCTGTCGCTGTCTTCCGACGTGGAATGCACCATGACCGCCGATTTCTTCACCCAGATGCGCGCGCTGATGACGCTGCAACGGATGCACGCGAACGAACGCTGCCTGTCGGGCGACGCCGACGCGCCGAAGAACATGCGCTGTATCGACGCGATCCGCCATGCGACCATCGAGGGGGCGAAGGGGCTGCGGCTGGATCACAAGACCGGCTCGCTGACGCCGGGCAAGGAAGCCGACATCATCCTGCTGGACGCCGAGGCGATCAACGTCGCGCCGATCAACAACGTTCCCGGCGCGGTGGTGACGCTCATGGACCGCAGCAACGTGGATACGGTCATGGTGGCGGGGAAAATCCGCAAGTGGCAGGGCCGGCTGCTGGGCCACGACCTGGACAAGCTGAAGCGCGAGCTGGAGGCGAGCCGGGATTACATCTTTGAAAAGTCGGGGATCGAGCGCGATCTGTTTGCCTGAGGACGGACCGGCGGGGTGAACCCCGCCCTACGCCGCAACCGGGGGAGCCGCGCGCCGCCAGGGCGCGGGCTCGGGCTCGGCGGGTGGAAGTCGGTGGGACCGCCAGGCGCGATGAACCGGCACGCACGCGCGGCCGGAAGGGCGCGGGGCAGCCCATGAGGCAGCGTCCCTGCGCGCGTTCGACGTTGCCGCGAATCGAGGCGGAGGCACCGACGTTTCCAACGCCAGAACAAAATTTGAAACCGCCGCAGAACCGTTTCCCGAATCTGCCGGTTTTCCCGCGCAGTCATCGCAAATTCGCCGTATTTCTCGCCCGCGCGCCCCGGGTCGCCTATGCCATGATGCATGAAACACGCGCATCACTTTCCGACCCTGCGTCCCCGCCAGCCCGCCCGACTATCCGGCTTCGGGGACGGCACCCTCGTGGACGATACCACGCCCGACTTCGAGGCCGACATCGGCCTTGCCGACCGCCAGATGCTTGCCGCCGTGCTGCGCCAGGCGGGCACCGCCGCCGCGATGCGCCCGCAGGCGGAAGAGGCCGTGCCGGTGCTCTGGACCATCCCCGGCTTCGAGGGGGAATGCCGGATCACGACCAACTTCGGCGACCTGCCCATCAAGGCCCTGCGCCGCCGCGACATGGTCAAGACCATCTCGGGTGCCTTCCGCGAAGTGAAGAAGGTCGACGCCTTCCGCCTGGACGAGGATTTCCTTGCCCGCCACCCCGCCGCCCAGCCGGTGATGATCCGGGCGAAGGCGCTTGGCGGCACCCATCCGCAGCGCCCGATCCTCGTCTCGCCCGCCCAGGCCGCCTGGCTGCCGCGCGTCGGCGAAGGGTTCAAGGCAAAGACCGCGCTGGACCTGGAGGGCACGCCCAATGTCCACCGCGCCCACCGCTCCGAGATCACCTACTACCGTTTCCACCTTGGCGAGGAAGACAAGGTTGCCATCGAAGGCAGCTGGTTCGTCGCCACCCCGTACTGAGTTCCGACTGTTGTGACGTCCGGCTTGTTCCGCCGGGCGGTTCCCGAGTGTGCGTAAGAGTTCCCGCCTGTTATGCGGCTGCCGGCGCGAGGCCCTGCCTTGCGCCGGCAGAGTCCTTTCCCGCACAGACCCCGTGTGCGCCTGCGCATTGAACGGTGCGCCGCAGCGCTTATTCTCTCCCCGAACCCGTTTTCGAGGAGACCCGGAATGTCACTCAGACCAACGATCGAAACCCGCCGCGCCCAGCCGACGATGGAAGGCGCGGGGGTCAAGCTGCACCGCGCCTTCGGCTTCCAGGATCCGAGCGAGCTGGATCCCTTCCTGCTGTTCGACGATTTCCGCAACGAACGCCCGCAGGATTACCTGCGCGGTTTTCCCTGGCACCCGCACCGGGGGATCGAGACGATCACCTATGTCCTCGAGGGCACGGTCGAACACGGCGATTCGCTTGGCAACACCGGCCGCCTTGGCGCGGGAGACGTGCAGTGGATGACCGCCGGGTCGGGCATCATGCACCAGGAGATGCCGCAGGGCAACGCAAGGGGGCAGATGCACGGCTTCCAGCTTTGGGGCAACCTGCCCTCGGCACAGAAGATGACCGCGCCGCGCTACCAGGACGTCAAGGCGCAGGACATCCCCGAGGTGGTCGATGACGACGGCACCCGCGTGCGGATCATCGTGGGCGAGTTCTGGGGCAAGACCGGCCCGGTCGACGGCATCGCCGCCGATCCGCAGTATCTGGACGTGTCGCTGCCGCCGGGGGTGAAGAAGACCTTCAAGGTCGACACCTACCGCCGGGCCTTCGCCTATGTCTTCGCGGGCGCCGCCGCCTTTGCCGATGCGTCGAAACCCGCCGGCGTGCTGCTGGAAAAGGAAGTGGCGGGGGAAGAGGTCAACATCCGCGACCTGTCGGGCGATCGGACCTTGATCCGTTTCGGCACGGGGGACGAGGTCACGGTTCAGGCGGGTCCGGAGGGCGCGCGGTTCCTGTTGATCTCGGGCGCGCCGATCAACGAGCCGGTGGCCTGGCACGGCCCCATCGTGATGAACACGAAGGCCGAGTTGATGCAGGCGATGGCCGACCTGCGGAACGGCACCTTCATCAAGCCGGTCCACTAGAAACGGAAGCCCCCCGGCCCGGCCGGGGGGCCTTCACGATCAGATCACCGACTGCGCCGAGAGGCGGCGCAGTTCTTCCTCGCCATAACCCAGCCGCCGCAGCACCTCGCCCGTATCCGCACCCAGTTCGGGCGGGGCGACGGTTGGCCCCGGCGTTTCGCCGTTCACCTTGAAGCCCAGCGTCGGCAGGTGGATTTCCGACGCGCCGCCGTTCCAGGGCATGGTCAGGGCGATCTGGCGGACCTTTGCCTGTTCCTCGGCCAGCGTCTCGTCCAGCCGACGCACGCGGGCGGCGGGAACGCCCGCGGCGTCGAGCACGGTTTCCCAATGCGCGGCGGTATCGGTGAGGAAGAGCGCCACCAGCTCGGCCCGCAGCGCGGGGGCGTTCCGGGCGCGGGTCTTCGGGTCGGCCCAGCGGGGATCGGCGAGGATGTCGCCGCGCCCCAGCCCGGCGCACATGGCGCGGAACTGCCTGTCGTTGTTCGCCGCGATCATCAGCAGGCCGTCGGTCGTCTCGAAGGCGCCCGAGGAGGGGCTGGCGCTCCATGCCTCGTTCCCCGAGGGCGCCGGGGTCCAGCCGCCGGTCAGGTGCGAGGTCATCAGCGAGGCCATGAGCAGGATCGAGGTGTCGAGCATGGCGACGTCGAGGTGCAGCGCCTCGCCGGTCGCGCGGGTCTGGTGCAGGGCCGAGACGATGGCGAAGGCGGCGTTCAGGCCGGTGGCGTAGTCGACGTAGGGCGCGCCGACCTTCTGCGGGCCGGTGTCGAGCGTGCCGGTGGTCTTCATGATGCCGCACATGCCCTGGATGACGTGGTCGTAGGCAGGCCGCGCGCTGAAGGGGCCGTCCTGTCCGTAGGCGGAGATCGAGCAGTAGAGGATCCTGGGGTTGATCTGTTTCGCTACCTCGAAGGGCAGGCCAAGGCGGGCGATTGTGCCGGGGCGGAAGTTCTCGATGAAGACATCGGCCTCGGCGACGAGTTTCTTGAGGATCTCAAGCCCTTCGGGCGTCTTGATGTTCAGCGCGACCGATTTCTTGTTGGCGTTCTGGGTCAGGTAGCCGATGCCCATGCGCCTTGCGTTCAGCTCGGGCAGGGAACCGCTGGTGCGGGTCCAGTCGCCGGTGCCTGGGGTTTCGATCTTGATGACCTCGGCCCCCATCAGGCCCAGCTGATAGGCGGCGTAGGGTCCGGCGAGGACCTGCGTCAGGTCGATGACCTTGAGACCGGCGAGCGGCTGGAACATCAGAAGGGGCCTCCGGTCGTGTAAGTGGTGGTGTCGTGAGTGGTGGTCTGGTGAAACATGGCTATTTGGTCTTGAAAATGAGGGGGGCGTCGCCGACCCGGGTGCCGATCCCGTTCAGCCAGTCGGCGGCATCGCCGCGCTGGCGCAGGGTAGCGTCGAGGAAGGCGAGCGTGAGGGCGTTGACGGCGGCGATCTGGGCCGGAACCTGCGGCTGGCGGTCGGCGAAACCGCCGAGGTAGTGGTCGCCGTTCTCCAGCACCGCCAGATACTTGCCGCCCGGCGGGGCAAGGTCGAAGGGCTCGCACTTCCAGTGCCAGTCGCCGCCTTTCGCGCCCATGTCGCGGGTGCCGGTGACGGTCAGCACCGGGCCGGCCATGCCGTCCCAGGATCCGTCGCGCAGGCCCTGCTGGTCGCGGCCCTGTCCCGAGAGGATGATGGCGGAGCGGAATCGGTTGTCGCGAAAGGTGCGCGGGCCGTCGGGCAGGTCGATCTCGGCCCCAGCGAGAAGCTGGGTGGTGAAGGCGCCGAAGGAGTGTCCGGCGATGGCGAGGGGGAGGTCGGCCGCGCCGCAGGTGGCGGCGAGGACGGAGTCGAGCATTTCGAGGATGGTTTGGACGATGTCGACGCGCGCCAGCCAGAAGGCGGGGGAATGCAGCTTCTGGTGCATCCGCGCGCGCACCTCGGGCAGGGATGTCCACCCGGTCAGGTCGCTGTCGGGGTCGAGTCCCAGGGCAGGCTCTGCTTTCGCCACCTCAATGATCGAATCCGCGAAAGTGGGGTGCAGGGCGAGATAGCCGTGGCTGGCCCAATACCGGGAGAGATTGGCATACTCTCGCCCGTTCGAGCCGAGGCCGTGGCAGAAGATCACGCAGCCGACCGGCGCGGCATCGGGCCAGCGGGCGACCAGCGGTTGATAGGGGCTGACGGCGGTGCCGGGGAGGACTTCGGCCTCTTTCACGGGATAGGGCCCGAGGTCGGGGGAATAGATCATGCGGGCACCGGTTCGAAGAGAAAGCAGTTGGCGACGCCGCCGCCGTCGACCGGGTAGGCCGGGGGCATCCGCTCGGCGCATTTCGGCATCGCGTGGGGGCATCGGTTCTTGTAGGGGCAGCCCGTCGCCACGGCGCGCGGCGCGTCGATCACCGGCGCGGCCTTGCGCGCGGCGCGGCGGGCGCGCTGGGCGGCGGGGTCGAGCAGCGGAACGGCGTCAAGCAGCGCCTTCGTATAAGGGTGCGCCGGGGCCTTGTAGACACGGTCGGCGGGGCCTTCCTCGACAATGTGGCCAAGATACATGACGGCGATCCGGTCCGAAATGTGGTGGACCAGGGCGAGGTCGTGGGCGATCAGCAGGTAGGCCATGCCGGTCGCGTCGCGGCGTTCGTAGAGCAGGTTGATGATCTGGTTCTGTGTCGAGACGTCGAGCGCGCTAACGGGTTCGTCCAGCACGATCAGCCGGGGTTCCAGTGCCAACGCCGAGGCGATGGCGATGCGCTGGCGCTG
>JAGRMS010000174.1 GCA_020441135.1 Pseudooceanicola sp. | reverse complement strand
GCTTTCTGTCTTCCGTTAGCTTTGCGGCGGGTATCCCCGCCACTATGTTTGAGGCCATTCGGCCCAGGGTATAGGGCCCCGAAGGTCCCCGGTTCGTATAAAGTCGCAGGCCCCGGAACGAATCCGGGGCCGCGCGACTGCGGTCAGGTAACAGAGCGCCCCTGCCCTGTCCATAGCCGCGCGCCGGTTTTCTTGGCCGCAAGGCGGGTGATGTCACCCGCCCTCCCCTGCGGCTTGTCGCCGAAGGGCTGGGATTGCCCCGGGGCGGTGCTAGATTGGCGCGGGACTCACATGGGAGGATGTGGAATGGCCGAAACCATCAGGATCGAAACGCTCGTCGACGCACCGCTGGACACCGTCTGGACCGCCTACACCGATCCCGCGCACATCACCCGATGGAACTTCGCCAGCGACGACTGGTGCTGCCCCTCGGCCGAGAACGACCTGCGTGTCGGCGGCACTTACAAGGCGCGGATGGAGGCGAAGGACAAGAGCTTCGGCTTCGGCTTCGACTTCGGCGCGGTCTATGAAGAGGTCGCGCCGAAGGAGCGGCTGGTCTATATCATCGGTGACGGCCGCCGCGTGCAGGTCGATTTCACCCCCGAAAGCGGCGGCGTCCGGGTCACGACGACGTTCGAGGCCGAGGGGGTGCATCCGGTCGAGATGCAGCGGGACGGGTGGCAGGCGATCCTGGACAACTTCGGGAGACATGCGGAGAAGGTCTGAGCGCCGGGCGACTTGGCTTCCGACTTAGAAATGCCGCTCAGCATCCATGCGCTGATGCAGGATGCGGACGATTTCTAGATCCTGTCCCTTGGCGCGGTAGAACAGGAAATGTCGCCCCACCGCCAGCTTAAAATAGCCTCCGCGGGCCGACACTGGCCTACCAGCACCGGAACCGGATGCAAGTTGGGCACAGGCGTCGCGGATGGCATCCAAATAGGCTTCAGCCTGATCAATACCCCAAGTATGTGCGGTGTAGTCCCAGATCGCGTTGATGTCCGACGCCGCCGCGGGCGTGAAGACAACCCTGGTCACAGACCGCGTTCCTGCGCCCCCGCCCTCTTGCGCGCCTTGAACGCCTCAAAGTCGAAAGGCGTTGGCTCGCCTGACTGTTCGCCTTCGATCAGCGCCCGGCGCAACGCCTCTTCCCGCGCCTCGTGATCCTGCAACAGCCTGAGGCCCGCCCGAACCACCTCGGTCGCCGAACTGTATCGGCCAGACCGGACCTGTGCGTCGATGAAGCCGGTGAAATGATCGCCAAGTGAAACGGATGTATTGCGGGACATGACGCGCCTCCAACCACCGCTATACCAAGCTTTGGTATAGCTGACAATTCCGCAAACAAAAAGCCCCGCCGGTTCGGCGGGGCTTTTGCTGTCAGTTCCAAACGTCTCAGAGACCCGTCGTCACATCGATCGTGTTGCCCTCTTCGAGCGTCACATAGGCCTTCTTGACGTCGTTCCGGGTGCCGGGGCGGCCGCGGAAGCGCTTGACCTTGCCCTTGGTGATGGTGGTGTTGACCGCCTTCACCTTGACGTTGAACAGCGCCTCGACCGCCTCCTTGATCAGCGGCTTGGTGCTGTCCATCGCGACCTCGAAGACAACCGCGTTGGCTTCGGAGGCCATCGTCGCCTTCTCGGTGATGATCGGCTTGCGGATCACGTCGTAATGCTGGGGTTTCGCGCTCATTTCAGACGAGCCTCCAGTGCTTCGATCCCCGCCTTGGTGATCACCAGGGTGTCACGCTTGAGGATGTCGTAAACGTTCGCGCCCATCGTCGGCAGGATGTCCAGACCTTCGATGTTGCGTGCGGCGCGGGCGAAGTCCTCGTTGACCGCGGCGTCGATGATCAACGCGCGCTTCCAGCCGAGGGATGCGACCTGCTTGGCCAGGGCCGAGGTCTTGCCCGCGGCCTCGGCGGCTTCGATCACCACCAGTTCGCCGGCCTTGGCCTTGGCGGACAGGGCGTGGCAGAGGCCCAGCTTGCGCACCTTCTTGGGCAGGTCGTGCCCGTGGCTGCGCGGGGTCGGACCCTTGTAGGTGCCGCCGTGACGGAAG
>JAGRMS010000014.1:9894-10017 GCA_020441135.1 Pseudooceanicola sp. | reverse complement strand
GCATCACCCGCCCGTTCGACTTCGTGACCTTGTCGAGTTGCCCGATCAGCGCGCGGAAGGCCGCGCTGTGGCCGATCATGTCGGCAGTCGTCACCTCGCGCCGCTTCAGCGACGAGTTCTCGC
>JAGRMS010000014.1:6033-9690 GCA_020441135.1 Pseudooceanicola sp. | reverse complement strand
GCCAGATGTCGAGGATCATCAGCGCGGGCGGCTCGGTGTTGATGGCCGCCATGCATTCGTCGGAGTTGCCCGCCAGCCGGGTCGCGTATCCTTCGTCTTCAAGGATATCGGAAACCAGTTCGCGGATGTCGCGTTCGTCGTCAACGATCAGAATATCACTCATGTCGATCCTGCCTCTTGTTTTATCTTGTTTGCCTCGTCTGTCGTTTCCCCGGGCGAAATTGCGCCCGTGGCTTGCCCGGATGGCAGGCGGATGACCGCCATGGCGCCGCGGTGGCTATTGCCATCGAAAACCGGGGCATCTTCGAGGGCGAGGCTGCCGCCATGTTCCTCGATGATCTTCTTGACGATGGGCAGGCCCAGGCCCGTCCCCTCGTTGCGTGTGGTGACATAGGGTTCAAATAGCCGCGCGCGGTCTTCGGGCAAGCCGATGCCGTTGTCGGCGATGGTGATCTCGGCATCGTGCGGGCGCTGGTGCAGCGTCACGCGGATTTCCGGTACAAAGCCGTCGGGCGCGCCTTTTTCGCGCAGGGACTGGATCGCCTCGCCCGCGTTCTTGATGAGGTTGGTCAGCGCCTGGCCGATCATCGTCGCGTCCAGCTCGGCCATCAGGGGGGCGTCGGGCAGGTCGCTGTGGAAAGTGACGTCGGGCTGGCCGGTCTGTTGCAGCATCACCGCGTCGCGCACCAGCCGCGCCAGATCCTCGTGGCGGCGGTCGGGTTCCGGCATCCGCGCGAATTTCGAGAATTCGTCGACGATGCGGCGCAGGTCGCCGGTCTGGCGGACGATCACATCGGTCATCGCCTCGAGCCGGTCGCTTTCGTCACCCACCAGCGGCGAGAACTTGCGGCGGATGCGCTCGGCCGACAGCTGGATCGGNNTTCTTGATCTCATGCGCGATGCGGCGGGCCACGTCGCCCCATGCGGCCATGCGCTGGGCGCTGACAAGGTCGGTCACGTCGTCGAAGGCCAGCACATAGCCTTCGAGCCGGCCGCCGTCGTTGCGCCGGGTGGCCATGCGGACCAGCAGGTTTTCCAGCCGCCCGTTGCGCGACACCTTGACTTCGCCCTGCACGACCTCGTTCGGGCCGGTGCGCAGGGTCTGGAACAGCGGGCCGAATTCGGGGATCGCGACGGCGAGCGCCACCAGCTGCCCCTCGCCCGACCAGTCGAGCAGCCGTTCCGCCGAGCGGTTGACGAAGGTCACACGGCCTTCGGGATCGAGCCCGACAACACCCGATGTGACCGAGGACAGAACGGAATCGAACAGTCGGCGGCGGCGTTCGATCTGGCGGTTGTTGTCGAGCAGCGTGTCGCGCTGGCCCTTCAGCTGGCGGGTCATCTGGTTGAAGTAGCGCCCGAGCATCGAGATCTCGTCGTCGCCGTCCTCTTCCAGCACCTGCACGTCCAGGTCGCCGCCGCCGACCTGCTGCGCGGCCAGCGTCAGCCGCCCCACCGGGCGCGACAGGCGTTCGGCGAACCAGAGGCCCAGCCAGATGGCGGCAAGGATCAGGATGACGGCGAAGCCGAGGTAAAGGAGGCCGAACTCGAACACCACGCGTCCGCGTTCGTTTTCAAGCTGCTGGTATAGTCGGACGGTTTCCTTGGTTTCGTCCAGCAGGCTGAGGATTTCCCCGTCGACCAGGCGGCTGACATAGAGGAAGCGGTCGACGAATGCGTCGAGCCGCACCAGCGCGCGGAATTCGTTGTTGTCCCAGTCCTGGATGACGATCACGCCATGCTCGCTGGCGTCGGCGATCTGTTCGGGCGCGGGGTGTTCGAAATCGAAGAGGTAAGAGCCCTCGCCGCGCGCCCGGATGTCGCCGGTGCCGTCGATGACGTAGGCCTCTTTCAGCCCGCGCTGGATCTGGGGCTGGGCCTGGGTCAGGACGAGGCGCAGCTCGGCGTCGGACATGAAGACGGTGGACCGGCGCGACGCGTCGAGGAAGCGGGCCAGGGCCGAGGCGTCTTCTTCGAGATCCTGCTGCTGCTCGGTCTCGTAGGCCTGTGCCGCCGCGAGCGACGAACCGACCACGCGGCTGACCCGGTCCGAGAACCAGCCTTCTAGGCCGATGTTCACCGTCATGCCCGCAAAGACCGCAACCGTGACGGTCGGGATCAGCGCAAGGATGGTGAAGACGCCGATCAGGCGCAGGTGCAGGCGCGAGCCGGCGGACTTGGCGCGGCGCGCGGCAATGATCCGGCCCAACTGGCCCAGCACCAGCGCGGCGACGACCAGCACATAGACCAGGTCGGCCAGCAGGACCGACCGCAAAGCCATCGCGGAAGGGCCGCGATCGAAGGTTCCGATGGCCAGGAAGGTGACAAGCGCCAGCACCGGCCCGAGAACGACGAGACCAAGGGTCGCCGTGGTCTGGACACGCCGCGTCCGGCGCCAACGACTGAACGCCAGATAGGTCTGACTGTGCGACCGGGAAACCAACCGCCGCCCTCATCCTGATGTGCTGCTCGAACAGCAAAACCGCAAAACGTCGCGGTCATGGCCGGTGGAGATCACCGTCACGCCACGCTTCTGTGGCCTTTTTACATCAACTTGCGGCGCCGTGTCACCTGAATATCGAGGTCCGTGATCTTCTTGCGCAAAGTATTGCGGTTGATGCCCAGCAGATCGGCGCATTTCGCCTGGTTGCCGCCGGTCGCCTCGAGCGCGATCTCGATCAGCGGGATTTCCATTTCCTTGAGGATACGCCCGTAAAGCCCTGGCGGGGGGAGGATATTTCCGTGCAGGTCGAAGTATCGCTGCAAGTGCCGCGCGACCGAGGCCGAGAGTTTCTCGCCCTCACCCTTGCCCAGCACCGGCTCGACCTCGGGCTGGTTGCCCAGCACCTGTTCGACCTCGGGACGGGTGATTTCCTCGGCGCGGCTGGTCAGGACCAGCCGCCGGATCGCGTTTTCCAGCTGCCGCACGTTGCCGGGCCAGCTGTAGACGCGGAACAGTTCCTCGGCCTGCGGGCCAAGGCGCCGCTTGGGCGCGCCCTCGCGTTCGGCGCGGGCGAGGAAGTGCTGCGCCAGCAGCGGCACGTCGTCCACGCGTTCGCGCAGGGCCGGGACATGCAGCGTCGCGCCGCTGAGGCGGTAGTAGAGGTCGCGGCGCACCTTGCCCGCCTCCATCGCCTGCGACAGGTTGATCTGGCTGGTCGCCATGAAGCGCGGGACGTGGTCGCCCGGCACATCCATCATGCGCACGATGCGGGCCTGGATTTCGTCCTCGATATCGGAAATCTCGTCGATCAGCAGCGAACCGCCCTTGACCCGCGCCAGCACCCGCGCGGGGCCTTCCAACTCGCGCAGGTCGGCGGCGGTGACGGTGACATAAGGCAGCGTGCGGCGGTCGGAGAAGTCGTGAATAGCCCGCGCGATCAGGGACTTGCCCGTGCCACTTTCGCCAGAAATCAGCACCGGCAGGTCGGTGTTCATCACCCGCGCCACCAGCCTGTAGAGCGCCTGCATCACCGGCGTGCGGCCAACAAGGGGCAGGTCGTCGGGGCGTTCGTCGACCTCGACCCGCTTTTCCGCCGGGCGGTGGCGTTTCAACTCCAGCGCCCGCGCGGTGCGCTTCATCAGGTCGGGGAGGTCGAAGGGCTTGGGCAGGTAATCGTAGGCCTCGGCCTCGGCGGCCTGGATCGCGGTCATGAT
>JAGRMS010000014.1:0-6012 GCA_020441135.1 Pseudooceanicola sp. | reverse complement strand
TCACCGGCAGGCCGGGCCGGTCCTGCGCGATCTTCGGCAGCATTTCCAGTCCGTTCCCGTCCGGCATCATGACATCCGAGATGACCACGTCGCCCTTGCCCTCGGCCACCCAGCGCATCAGCGTGGTCAGCGAGCTTGTCGCATGAACCTTGCAGCCGGCGCGGGTCAGCGCCTGGGTCAGAACGGTGCGGATCGTGCGGTCGTCGTCCGCGACCAGGACAGTGCCGTCCATCAGATGGCCTCCTCGGTTGGCGTCCCCCGCGGCACGCGCGGCAGGGACAGGCGAAATACGGTGCGTCCGGGTTGCGAGGTGACGGAGATCCAGCCGCCGTGGTCCGAGACGATCTTGCTGACCAGCGCCAGGCCCAGGCCGGTGCCATTCTCGCGCCCCGAAACGAAGGGATCGAAGATCTCTTCGCGGATCGCCTCGGGAATGCCGGGGCCGTCGTCGATGATCTCGATCTGCAGGGGCAGCGACTGGCCGGTGCCATCCGAGCGGCGCAGGCTGAAGGAGTGTTCGAAGAAGGTATGGATGCGGATCGTTCCGCCTTTTGGATCAGCCGCTTCGGACGCGTTCTTGATCAGGTTCAGGACGACCTGAAGCAACTGGTCCGGGTCGCCCATGGCCAGGGGCAGCGAGGGGTCGTAGTCCTCGACGATCTTCATGTGCGCGCCGAACCCCAGCAGCGCGGAGCGGCGGGCGCGGTCCAGAACGTCGTGGATGTTGACGGGCCGCAGATCGGGGGCCAGAAGGTTGCCGAATTGCTCCACCTGCTCGAGCAGCTTCACGATCCGGCGGCTTTCGGCGACGATAAGATCGGTCAGTTCAAGGTCTTCCGGCGTGAGGTTCATGCTGAGAAGCTGGGCCGCGCCGGTGATGCCCGCCAAAGGGTTCTTGATCTCGTGGGCCAGCATCTCGGCCATGCCGATGGCGGATTGGGCGGCGGACTTGACGGAATGGCTCTGCGTCATGCGGCCCGCCAGTTCGCGCGGCGAGATGAGCAGGATCATGTGCCCCAGCGTCCCGATCAGCGGCGCGACCTGCAGGGCGCAAAGAACCGGGTCACGCCCCCCCGCGCCGACCTGGGCCTCGTTGACGAAGAGCGGCGTGCTGTTCTCGCGGGCGCGGGCGAAGGCGCGGGAAATCGGCGAGTCCACCTCGACCAGCTCCCAGACCCCGCGCCCCGCCGCGCTGCGCATCGAGGTATTGACGAAGCCTTCGGCGGCAGTGTTGAGGCTGACGATGCGGTCCTCGGCATCCACCAGGATCGCCGGAACCGGAAGCGAGGCCCAGATCGCCGCGTCATCGATCATGCCGCCACCGCCCGGGTGCCGGAACCGGCGGGGACATCGCGCAGGAGAGACAGCACCTCCTTCGGGTTCCGTGATGTCAGGATGGCGCGGCGGAGAGGCGTTTGCCTGTCGATGGTGTCGAGATACCAACCCAGGTGCTTGCGCGCCACGCGCAGGCCGAGGTCGATCCCGTAGAAGGCAAGCATCGCCTCGTAATGTTCTGCAATCAATGCAACAAAGCGATCGCCCTCGGGGATGTCCGGGGATGGCGCGCCGAAGAGGTCGGCGGCAATCCGGACCAGTTGCCACGGGCGGCCCTGCGCGCCGCGGCCCACCATGACGCCCGCGGCACCGGAGGCGGCGAGCGCCTGACGCGCCTGCGCCGTTCCAGTGATGTCGCCGTTGGCGATGACGGGGACCGAGACCGCCTCGACCACCGCGCGGATCGCATGCCAGTCCGCGCGCCCCGTGTAGAACTGGCAGCGCGTGCGGCCATGCACGGTGATCATCCGGATGCCCGCCGCTTCGGCGCGGGCGGCGATGGCCGGGGCGTTCAGCGCCTCGTGATCCCAGCCGAGCCGCATCTTCAGCGTCACCGGCACATCCACCGCCGCCACGACCGCTTCGATCAGGCGCAGGGCATGGTCCGGCGTCCGCATCAGCGCCGAACCGGAGTAGCTGTTCGTGACCTTCTTGGCCGGGCAACCCATGTTGATGTCGATGATCGCCGCGCCGCTGTCCGCAACCTTGCGCGCGGCCTCGGCCATCCAGACCGCCTCGCAGCCCGCCAGCTGCACGGCGGTATTGTCGGCACCGATTCCCAGTTCCGTCCGCTCGCGCGTGCCACGGCGGGCCTGCACCATCTCGCGGCTGGCGACCATCTCGGAGACGACCAGCCCGGCCCCGAAACGCGACACCAGATCGCGGAACGGCCGGTCGGTAATCCCCGCCATGGGGGCGAGGAAGACCGGCGGCGCTAGCTCTCTGGACCCGAGGTGAACGATCAACTGCCTAAACCTTGTGCGTAGGTGATCCCTAGCCAGCGCGTGGGGCGGGCACAATCGCCGCCGGGCCAAATTCGGCGGCACGGTAGGCACATGCCTGATTTTTGTGCAGTTCGCGCCGGAGAATTGCCTTGCGACATGGCAATGCTTACACAGGGCTGACTGACACGGGATTGCCGGGGACCAGCCAACCGATGACCATCGCCGCACTGATCGTCGCCGCCGGACGCGGCTTGCGGGCAGGCGGTGGCATGCCGAAACAGTGGCGCAACCTGCGCGGGAAGGCGATGGTGGAGCACTGCCTTGCCGTGTTCGCCGCCAGCCCGGCGATCGACCGGATCGCGCTTGTGCTGCACCCCGACGACATGGACCGGCAAGCCGCGTTCGAAGACAGGGGTTTCCTTGTCGCGCCGGGGGGCGCGGACCGGGCGGCCTCGGTGCGGTCCGGGCTGGACCTGCTGGCCGGGGTCGGCGCGACGCGGGTGCTGATCCACGACGCGGCGCGGCCCTGTGTGCGCCCGGCGACGATAGAGGCCGTTCTGGACGCATTGGCGCGGGGGGCCAGCGGGGCCGCTCCGGCGCTTGCGGTGACGGATGCGCTCTGGTCGGGCGAGGACGGACGCGTCACCGGAACGCGGGACCGCGCCGGCCTCTACCGGGCGCAGACGCCGCAGGGTTTCGACCTGGCCGCCCTGCGCGATGCCCATGCCGCGCATCCGGGCGGCGCGGCGGACGATGTCGAGGTCGCCCTGGCCCATGGGTTGGAGGTGGCCATCGTTCCGGGCGACGAGGCCAACATCAAGGTGACTGTGGAAGAGGATTTCACGCGTGCGGACAGTATCTTGCGAGGCGAAATGGATGTGAGGCTGGGGAACGGATTCGATGTCCATGCCTTCGGGCCGGGGGACCATGTGACCCTTTGCGGCGTAAGGGTGCCGCATGGGCAGGGCCTGGTCGGACATTCGGATGCCGATGTGGGGATGCACGCCGTGACCGACGCCATCTATGGCGCGCTGGCGCAGGGGGATATCGGACGCCATTTCCCGCCAAGCGACCCGCAGTGGAAGGGCGCGGACAGCCTGATCTTCCTGCGCCACGCCGCTGAACTTGCGCGCGCAATGGGTTTCCGGCTGACCAACGTGGACTGCACGCTGATCTGCGAGGCCCCGAAGATCGCGCCCCATGCCGGGGCGATGTGCGCGGCGATGGCCGCCGGGCTGGGCATCGAGGTGGCGCGGGTGTCGGTGAAGGCGACCACCTCGGAACGGCTGGGCTTCACCGGACGGGGCGAAGGGATCGCCGCGCTGGCGACCGCAACGCTGGTGTCGGCATGAGGTTGATCGCGCAAGCCATTGGAACGGTTTTCGGAATTGGCTACCTGCGTCCGGCGCCCGGAACCTGGGGATCGGCGGCCGGATTGCCGCTGGCCTGGGCGTTTCACACGCTGGGCGGCTTTCCCATGCTGCTGACGGCGACGGCGGCGATCTTCATCCTGGGCGTCTGGGCGGCGACGGAGCTGACAGAGGGCCGGTCGGACAGCGACCCTTCCGAAATCGTGGTGGACGAGGTGGTCGGGCAGTTCGTGGCGCTGCTGCCGCTCTCCTATGCCGCCTGGCGGATGCAACTGCCGGTCACGGCGCTCTGGCCGGGCTGGGTTGCGGCGTTCCTGTTGTTCCGGCTGTTCGACATCTGGAAACCCGGACCCGTTGGCTGGGCCGACCGGCGGCACGATGGCGTTGGCGTCATGCTGGACGACGTGCTGGCGGGTGCTCTGGCGGCGGTCGGGGTGATGGTGCTGGCCGGGCTCTGGCACGGGGCGCTGGCGCTGTGAGCGTGGCCGGACTGCTGGCGCGGGCGCGGCAGCAAAGGACCAGGATCGCCACGGCGGAAAGCTGCACCGGCGGAATGGTCGCGGCGGCGCTGACCGAAATACCGGGGTCGTCGGACGTGGTGGAATGCGGCTTTGTCACCTACTCCAACGCCGCCAAGGAGACGATGCTGGGCGTGCGGCGCGCCACGCTGGAGGCGCACGGCGCGGTGTCCGAAGAGGTGGCGCGCGAGATGGCAGAGGGCGCCTTGAACCGCGCGGGGGTGCAGCTGGCGGTATCGATCACGGGAATCGCCGGGCCCGGCGGGTCGGAATTCAAGCCCGAGGGTCGGGTGTGCTTTGGGCTGGCGCGGCGCGACCGCCCCGTGGTGACGGAAACGGTGGAATTCGGCGCCCGGGGGCGATCAGCGGTGCGGGAGGCGGCGCGGGATCACGCGCTGGCGTTGCTTGAAGGCGCGCTGACGGATCAGCCCCCTGCCCCGTAGAGCGCCTTGGCGCGGGTTTCGAAGGCGCGCACGATCCGGTGCATCGCCTCGTTGAAGACCACGCCGATGACCTTTTGCAGGACCACGTTGCGGAACTCGAAATCGACGTCGAAGTCGACGCGGCAGCCGTCGCCCTCGGGCGTGAAAACCCAACGCGACTTGAGGTAGCGGAAGGGCCCGTCGAGGTATTCCGTGTCGATGCGCATTTCCTGCGGCCAGAGCGTCACCCGGCTGCCGAACCGTTCGCGGAAGACCTTGAACGAGATGACGAGATCGGCCTCCATCACCGCATGATCGCCCGCGTCGCGGGTCGATCGGATGCGGGCGGCGGCGCACCAGGGCAGGAATTCGGGGTATCGGGCCACATCGGCGACGAGGTCGTACATCTGCCGCGGTGAATAGGGCAGCTGGCGGGATTCGGAGTGCTTGGTCATGCGTCCCTGGCCGGATGGGTCAGGGGCCTCGTGTCCTACGGATGGGCGCAAAGATCAAGGGGCGCGGCCCGAAGGCCGCGCCGCCGGTCAGACATCCATGCTGACGGTCGCGGGCTTCTGTGCCGCCGGGGGCTGCGAACGGGCCGGGGGCAGCCGCAGCGACGGCTTTTCCTCGCCGGGCGCGGCCATCAGCTCCAGCACACGCTGGGCCTGAAGGCTGCCCTGGAGCGCCAGCGCCTGCTGGCGGGACACGGAGGCGTCGGCAGCCGGGCGCACGAAGCCGCCGCCGGTGCCGACGGTCCGTTCCTGCACCCTGTCCGCCGCGCGTTCGCGGGCGGCTTCGGCATTGCGCAGCGCCGGGCCGCGCAGGCCGGGCTGGACGGTTGCGGCACCGCCCGCGGTCGCCCCCGCTTCGGATGTGCCGTCCTGCCCGGTCTGCGTATCACCGCCCCCGGACAATCCGCCGGCGCCGCCCGATCCGCTGCCTGCCTCGGGTTCGGCAACAGGGTCTGACGGCGGTTGCGGGCTGGGCGGAGGCGGGGTGTACGCTGGCGTGTTTCCAAACCCCAAACCACTCAACAAGCTCATGAAAACTCCCTTTCTCTCATGGCAGTCGCGCCTCGTCCCAAAACTTTGCGGCAAAACTTGATCAAACTGGCAATGTTGGCGCGGCAATTGTATGGCTTGCCCGACAGCGAAGGAGCAGCCATGCCCGACCGGCCCTATGTGATCGACGAGATGATTTCGGCCAAGGCGATCGCCGCCCGGATCGAGGCGCTGAGCCGCGAGATCAGCGAGGAATTCGCCGGGACGGACAAGCTGGTGGTCGTCGGCCTGCTGCGTGGAAGCTTCGTCTTCATCGCCGACCTGGTGCGCGAGCTGGACCTGCCCATCGAGGTCGATTTCCTGGAAGCGTCGTCCTACGGCAACGCGATGGAAAGCAGCCGCGAGGTGCGCATCCTCAAGGA
>JAGRMS010000173.1 GCA_020441135.1 Pseudooceanicola sp. | reverse complement strand
CTGGGGCGGGAAGAATTCGAAGGAAATGGCGGGCGCGGTCATGATGGGTGTCCTCAAAGGATTTGATCTCTTGTGACACGGCCCCCACTGTGAGACAATTTCATAATACTCAAGAACAACATGAGCCACGCCACAGGATGCATCTCGAATTCCGCCACCTCCGCACCATCAAGGCAATCCACGAGGCCGGTGGCCTAGCCCGTGCCGCCGACCAGCTGAACATCACGCAAAGCGCCCTGTCGCATCAGATCAAGGGACTCGAGGATCAGGCCGGCGTCGAGCTTTTCATCCGCCGTTCCAAACCGATGACGCTCTCCGCCGCCGGTTTCCGCTTGCTGCGGCTGGCCGAGCAGATCCTTCCTCAGGTCGAGGCGACGCTGGCCGAATTCTCCAACTTGCGCGAGGGCAAGACCGGGCGGATGCACATTGCCATCGAATGCCACGCCTGTTTCGAATGGTTATTCCCGGTGCTGGAAGGCTTTCGCAAGACCTGGGCCGACGTCGACGTCGACATCCGCCCCGGACTCGCCTTCGACGCCCTGCCCGCGCTTCAGAAGGAAGAGGTCGACCTTGTCGTCTCTTCCGACCCAGAGACCCTGCCGGGCGTCGAGTTCATCGAGCTCTTCGACTACGCCCCGGTCTTCGTCGCCTCCGCCCAGCATCCGCTTGCCGCGAAACCCTATGTCGAGGCTGCGGATTTCCGGGGCGAGACGCTGATCACCTATCCGGTCGAACGCACCCGGCTCGACGTCTTCAGCCAGCTTCTGATCCCCGCCAAGGTCGAACCGGCAGCGATCCGACAGGTCGAACTGACGGCGGTTATCCTGCTCCTTGTCGCCTCAAACCGGGGCGTGGCGGTGCTGCCCGACTGGGTGGTGCGCGAGGTGAAATACTCCTCGGACTACGTGACCCGGCCCCTGACGGAACAGGGCATCACCCGGCGGCTTTACGCCGCGATCCGCAGCGAAGACAGGGAGAAGCCTTTCATGAAAGACCTCATCGGCCTCGCCCGAACCGAGGCGCGCAAGTTGCAGGCCGCGTGATGCGGGTCGTCGTCATGGGCATCGGCGCCGTCGGCGGCGCCATCGCGGCGGGGCTGTCGCTGAACGGGGTCGAGGTCGCGGGCATCGCGCGTGGCGCACAATTGGCGGCGACCCGGGCGAACGGGCTGCACCTGCGCACGCCCGGCGGCACGACGGTCGCGCACTTCCCCTGCCACGCCGACCCGGCCGAGGCAGAGCTGCGCCCCGACGACCTGATCGTGCTGACGGTCAAGTCGCAGGACACCGCCGCCGCGCTGGCGCAGCTGAGGGCCGCCGGAATGACCAACCAGCCGCTGTTCTGCGCCCAGAACGGCGTGGCGAACGAACCACTGGCGGCGCGCGCCTTTCCGAACGTGCACGGCATGACGGTGATGATGCCCGCCGACTTCATGCAGGCGGGCGAGGTCGTGGTCTATGGCGCGCCCCGTCTCGGCATCTTCGACATCGGGCGCTGGCCGCAAGGCTGTGACGACGACGACGCGGCGCTGGCCGAGGCGCTGAACGCCGGGCCCTTCGCTGCCTTTTCCGATCCCGAAGTGATGACCAGCAAGCACGGCAAGCTGCTGATGAACCTGCAGAACATCGTGGACGCCGCGATTGGGCGGGGGGCGCTTTACAAACAGGTGATGCCGCTGATCCGGGCCGAGGGCGAGGCGGTCCTAACCGCGGCGCGCGTACCCTGGAAGGATGTCGGTGCCACCGACCCCCGGCGCGCGTCGCTGATGCAGATCGCCCCGGTGGATGGCGTCAAACGCGCAGGCAGCTCGACCCTGCAAAGCCTCGCCCGCAAGGCCGGTTCGGTGGAAACTGACTATCTCAACGGCGAGATCGTGATGCTGGGAGCGCGGCACGGCATTCCAACTCCTGCCAATGCCTGGTTCTGCCAACTGGCGTGCCGGATGCTGCGCGAGGGAACGGCGCCCGGAACGGTAGACCAGGCTTTGGTCCGGCGGGCGCTCGGACTGTGACAGGCGCGGACGCGCGCGTCATATCATAATAACCCGAAGCTCCCCCAAGGCAGGTAGCGCACCCCGTCGCCCGGTCGCACATGCACCGCCCCGTCCGGCAGTTCCACCAGCCCCTCGGCCCAGCTCAGCCCGCTGATCCGCCCCGAACCTTCCGAGGCGAAGACCTCCGCCCGCCCGTCGCGGATGCGCGCCCGCAGATACTCGCGCCGCCCCGGTTTCTTGCGTTTCTCGAAGGCGGCGGGCACCTCGAACCCCTGCGGCGCGCGCCAGCCCTCACCCGCCAACAGGCCCAGCGCGGGCCGCGCAAAGACCAGCGCGGAGACCATCGCCGCCACCGGGTTTCCCGGCAGCCCGAAGACCGGCCTGCCCTGCCACATCCCCAGCGCCAGCGGCCGTCCGGGCTTCATCGCGATCCGCCATTCCTGCATCGCCCCCGCCTCGGTCAAAAGCGCGCTCACGTGGTCCTCGTCGCCCGCCGAGGCGCCGCCGCTTGTCAGGATCGCATCCGCCCCCGCCGCCGCCGCATCCAGCCGCGACCGCAGGGCCGCGCGGTCATCCGCCACCCGGCCCATGTCGACACCCTCGAACCCCCAGCGCGCCAGCATCGCCAGCAGCATCGGGCGGTTGGCGTCAAAGATCTGCCCCGGACCCGCCGCGCCGCCCGGCTCCACCACCTCGTCGCCCGTTGACAGCACCGCCACACGCAGCCGCCTGCGCACCGTCACCTGCGCCAGCCCGACCGCCGCAAGCAGCGCCAGATCGGCCGGCGTCAGCAACCGTCCCGCCTCCAGGACCACCGCTCCCGCCGCGACGTCCTCCCCCGCCCGCCGGGTGTTCGCGCCCCGTTTCAGAGGCCCGTGAAAGGCGATGCCGTCCGAGACGGCGACATCCTCCTGCAACACCACCGTATCCACGCCTTCGGGCAGCGCCGCCCCAGTCAGCACCCGCACCGCATGGCCCCCCGGCACCACGCCGCCAAAGAGCAAACCCGCCGCCGCGCGGCCCTCGACTAGCGCCAGACGATGCGCCCCCTCGCCCGCGCCCCCGGAAAAGCCATAGCCATCCACTGCCGAATTCGCCTGTGGCGGGTTCGACCGCAACGCCACCGCGTCCCCTGCCAGAACCCGCCCCGTCGCCGCCGACAACGGAACCGCTTCCGGCGAGGTCACCAACGCCAGCCGTTCCCGCAACAAGGCCAGCGCCTTATCGACCGGAGTCCAGTCCACCCCTGGCGGCAGGGCGAAGCAATCGTTCCTCAGCGGCGGCGCGGTCATGCCGCCACAAAGGGGCGAACGCCAAGGATCCAGCCCTCCTCCGCCGCCTCCACCTGCAATGCCTCCGCCAAGGCTCCCGGCGCCATTGCCGCCAACCGATCCGCCACGCTCCTCACCTGCCACGCATCCCGGATCCACCCCTCCGGCACCGCCGACATTTCCAGCGAGGGCCATATCTCCACCAGCGCCACCGGCCTCTCCAGCGCCTCGAACGGCCAGGCTACCACCCGACCGGCAAACCGCCGCCGCAGCCGCGCCAGCACCGGCAGCCCCATCAGCACTTGGCTGCCCACCGCCCCGGCCCCCGACAGTTGCCAGCAAGTGAAACTGCCCTTCGCCAACCGCTCCACCGCTCGCCGCTCCGGAAAGGGGTTGCAATATCCCGCCCTGGTCCGCGGCAACCCGTCGATGTCGCGCCGCAAGCCGTTGCCCCAGAACGGCCCATCGCCCCCGAACCGCCGGTTGATCTCACCCGCCAGGTCAAAGCGATTGTTCGCCCCCGGCGCATCCTCGATCCGCGCCTCGAACCAGTCCCACAGCGCCAGCGGCCCGGCCACGCCCAGCGCCCCGGCAAATCCCGCCGGATAGCCGAACGGGAAATCGAAGCCCAGACACAGCCGCCGCCCCGCCGCCAGTTCGCCCTCGATCCGCGCGCAAAGCCAGTCCTCGGCCACCTGCCGGTTCCTCAGGTAGACGGGCGCTTCCCCCGCCCCGCAGGCCCAGATCGCATCCCGCTTCGGCACCGCTCCCCGGTCGTTGCCCCCCGACCAGTCCACCATGACAAAGCTGTCGAACCTCACAGCCCCACCTCCCGCAGGATGAACCCGGCGACCCCCGCCACATTGTCCAGCGCGAACACCGGCCGGTCGAGTTCCAAAGCCACATCCGCCGCCACCGCCCGGATGCTCTCGTCATCCCGTGCAATCAGCGGCGTCCCCGTCGCCGCCCGGAACGCCTCGATCTTGGGGTGTCGCTCGCGCTTGTAGCCCTCGATCAGCACCAGATCCACCGGCGTCAGCCGCGCCAGCAACGCCTCCAGCGGCGGCTCCGCCTCTCCCCGCAGTTCCGTCATCAGCGCCAGCCGCGCATGCGAAGCCACCAGCACCTCGCGCGCGCCCGCCTCGCGGTGCCGCCAGCTGTCGCGCCCCGGATGGTCTACGTCAAAGGCATGATGCGCGTGCTTGACGGTCGACACGCTGAACCCCCGCCCGGTGATCTCGGCCACCAGCCGTTCCATCAACGTGGTCTTGCCTGCGTTCTTCCAACCGGTCACACCGTAGAGCCTCATTCCAGCAGCCGCTCCGCCTCGGCCAGATCCTCGGGTGTGTTGACGTTGAAGAACGGGTCGAACGGCGCGGTCGGGAATTCCGCCACCCGCCCGCCATGCCGGTCGGTCCAAAGCACCACCTTGCGCAGTCCGCCCTCCAGCGCCGCCCGCAGATCGTCGCGCAAAGCGACTGGCCAGAGGCCGAAGGTCGGATGCCGCACCAACCGCCCCTCTTCGCGCGTCGCCGCCAGGACCAGGGGCTGCGTCATCCCCTCGCCCGCCAGCAACAGGCGCGGCACCAGGTCTTCGGGAAAGAACGGCGTATCCGCCGCTGCAGTCACGATGCTCTCCGCCCCCTGCGCCGCCGCCCAGTCCAGACCCGCCAGCACCCCGGCCAGCGGCCCGGCATAGCCGGTGACGGAATCCGCTAGCACCGGCAGCCCCAGCGCCGCGAAACGCCCCGCCTCGCCATTGGCATTCAGCGCCAGATCGGCCACCTGCGGCGCGAGCCGCTCGATCACGCGGTCCAGCAAGGTCTGACCGCAGAGCGCCAACAGCCCCTTGTCGCCCCCGCCCATCCGCGTGGCGAGCCCGCCTGCGAGGATCACACCAAGAGGTTGGCGCATGACCTCTCCCCCCGCGACCCAAGAAAATTCGAATTTTCTTGGAAAAATTCTTCGAAGAATTTTTCTCGCCAAAGCCGCGCGGTCCCGATCGTTGGAAACGTCATTCCGCCGCGCTCTTCCGCCGGTGCTTGCGCTCTTCCTCGGGCACGCTCGACAGGTCCGCGTCCCAGACCAGCCGCTCGGCGCCCGAGAGACATACGAACCGCTGCCCCCGCATCCGCCCGATCAGCGTCAGCCCGACCTGGCGCGCGATCTCCACCCCCCAGGCGGTGAAGCCGGACCGCGAGGCCAGCACCGGAATGCCCATCATCGCCGTCTTGATCACCATTTCCGAGGTCAGCCGCCCGGTGGTATAGAGGATCTTGTCCGTCGCCCCCTCGCCCGTCTGCACCATCCACCCGGCGATCTTGTCGACAGCGTTGTGGCGGCCGACGTCCTCCATGTAGACCAGCGGGCGATCCTGCCGGCACAGCACCGTGCCGTGGATAGCCCCCGCCTCCAGATAGAGCGAGGGCGTCCGGTTGATCCGCGCGGACAACGCGTAGAGCCAGGACGTGCGCAGTTCGACCGCGGGCAACGTCACGCCCTCCAGCCCCTCCATCATGTCGCCAAAGACCGTGCCCACCGCGCAGCCCGAGGTGCGTGTCTTCTTCTTCAGCTTCTCTTCATACGAGGTCTTGCGCGCCGTGCGCACCACCACGGTTTCCAGTTCCTCGTCATACTCCACCCCGGTCACCGTATCGTCGGCCAGCAGCATCCCCTGGTTCTTCAGGAACCCCAGCGCCAGATATTCGGGATAATCGCCAATGGTCATTGCCGTCACGATCTCCTGGCCATTCAGGTAGATCGTCAGCGGCCGCTCCTCCACCACTGACAGGGCACTCGTCGCGCCGGTCTGGTCCACGCCCTCGACCACCCGCGTCAGCCGCGGCGCTGCCGGATCCGGCGCGATGATGAAATCGTTTGCTTCGTGAACTGTCGGCAATTGCAACCCCCCGGGAAGGCCGGTAGTCCGGTCGGGTTTACTCTAGGAACTGTCGATGCCCTCTGCCACCGCCAAATCGTACTTCTGGAAGGCGGTGCGGGACAGCTTTCCCTTCGTCTTCGTCGCCGGTCCCTTCGGCCTGCTCTTCGGCGTGCTGGCCGCCGAGGCCGGGCTGAACCTGGTCGAGATCATGTCCTTTACCGTGACCGTCTTCGCCGGGTCCGCCCAGTTCACCGCCCTGCAACTGCTGCGGGAAGAGGCGCCGACGCTGATTATCCTCGCCTCGGCGCTCGCCGTGAACCTGCGGGTCGCGATGTATTCCGCCTCGCTGACGCCCTACCTCGGCGCCGCGCCCTTCTGGCAGCGGGTGCTGGCGGCCTATCTGACCGTCGACCAGTCCTATTCGCTCTCGATCGTGCAATACGAGAAAGAGCCGCAGATGTCCCTGCCCCAGCGCATGGCCTATTTCTTCGGCGCCAACGGGCTGATCGCCCCGGTCTGGTATTCCGCAACGCTGGTCGGCGCGCTGGTCGGCGCTCAGATCCCCGAGTCCTGGGCGCTGGACTTCGCCATGCCCATCGCCTTCCTCGCCATGATCGGCCCGATGCTGCGCACGCTGGCCCATGTCGTCGCCGCGCTGGTCTCCATCGTGGCGGCGATCCTGGCGGTCGGCATTCCCTACAACCTCGGCCTGCTGGTCGCGGGGGTCGCGGCGATGATGGCGGGCGCACAGATGGAACTCTGGCTGAAACGCAGGGGGCGCTTCGCATGACCAATTCCGGCACGCCCTTCGATCCGGTGACGCTCTGGATCGTCATCGTCGGCATGGCCGTGGGCAGCTTCGCCCTGCGCTTCGTCTTTATCGGGCTGGTCGGCAGCCGCCGGATGCCCGATTGGATGCTGCGCCACCTGCGCTATACCGCTGTCGCCATGCTGCCCGCCCTGGTGACGCCGCTGGTAATCTGGCCCTCGGCCACCGACGGCCAGCCCGACCTGCCCCGCATGTCCGCCGCCGCCGTGACGCTGGCTGTGGGTTTCTGGACGAAGAACGTCCTTGCCGGGATCATCGCCGGGGCGGGAACGCTCTACCTGCTGCTCTGGCTATTCGGTTAGCGCCGCATTCGCTTGGGCGATGCCTGCCTTCAGGTCGTCGCTGTCGCCTTCGTAATAGGTGTCGGTCACGACACCGGGCAGTTGCGCGACCTGATCCGACAGGTTGGTCGGATAGAAGGTCGTCTTGATGCTCCCGAAACCCGGCACCTGCGACAAGAGGGTCGACGTCGCATTGGCACAGAAGGCCCCTGGCACCGACCCGTTCGCCAGCGCCAGCCGATAGGCGGTCTCGGCCTGCTCCGGGCTGACCCGGAACATCTGCCGTTTGACGTGGAAGGTGCTACGCGCATGGGCGCTGCGATAGGCCTGTTCCACCCGCGGAGAGATTCCGAACAGCACGTCGTTGCGCTCGGGCACCATGCCGGCCTCGAACGACCCCGCCGGATCGAAGATCACCGATTCCGAAGCATTGATCAGCAGCGACGAGTGTCCGCCCGCCCCGGTGCGGTTGTTGATCATCGTGTAGAGCGTGATCGACGGATTGGCCGGATCGCTGTAGCGCGCGCGGGCCACGGTCGCGTCATCGGCATAGGGCTGCTTGGTGGCGCAACCGGCCAGAGCCCCCGCCACTGCAGCGGCCATCAGGATACGGGTAAGCATTGGAAATCCGCGGATCAGGTGATGAAGATCGCCATCCAGACGACAAGAAGCAGGATCAGGATCACCGCCCGCGTGACGAAGGTCATGAACCCGTTGAAAGTATCCGTCTGCGTGGTGATTTCCATCTCGCCATGCTTGTGTTCGGCCATCTTGGTCTTCCTGCTTGATCCGTTTGCCGCTGGATAGCGGATTCGGCTCCCCCTGTCACCCGGTCATTCCGCCTGCGGCGGTGGGTCGCTCGCCTCGAGCTGTTCCGCCAGCCGGAACCCGATCCGCCGCGCCTGGCCGTCTGCTTTCGGCTTGGGCAGGGCACGCAGCATAACGTTCAGCTGGCTCACGTGCTGCACCATCTGTGTGCGCCCGCCATCCAGGTCGCTGCCGTAAAAGGTCAGGATATCCGGGTCGAAGAAGCCCATTCCCTCGATCCTTAGCACCCCCGCCTCGCTGCCCGTGAAGCCCATGGCCACCTCATGCTCGCCGTCCAGCTGCCGCTCGAAGTTCTGGATGTAGAGGATCAGCCGCTCATAAGCCCACTGCGCCGAACTCTTGCTGGCAACGGGGCGGTTCAGCGCCTCGGGCACGCAGTCGAGCCCCTCGCAGGCGGCATCCTCGGAATGGACCTCGTAAAGGCGCGGCAGCGCGGCCGCCTCTTCGGCCTCGGCGGCGGTGGCGATGTCATGTGTCTCGGTCACGGGCACTCTCCTTCGATCTCGACCCAATCGCCTTCAAAGGCGATTGTCAAAATCCTTCGAAGGATTTTGCCCTTCTCAAGGGCAACGGTAGACGAAGGCCCCGTCCTGGCGACGCTCGCGGCTGACGGTCCCACGCCTCCACAGGTGGTTCACATGGGCCACCGCCTCGACCAGCGCCATTCCGTATTCGTCGTAGCCGATGCTGCGCTTGAACAGCGTCGCAAAGCATTGCGCCGCCGTGTGCGGTTCCGCGAGGAACCGCTCCAGCCGCTCCAGCGCCCCGTGGTGGTTGTCGATCAGCTGGTGCAGGCGGAAGGCCAGCCCGGTGAAGGGCAGCTTGTGCCCGCCCAGCACCAGGTGATCGACACGCGCGAGCGGCAGGAACCGCTCGCAGCTGTCCAGCCAGCCCTGTAGGGGATCGGCCTCGGGCTCCGTCGCATAGACCCCGATGTTCGGGCTGATCGAGGGCAGGATCTGGTCACCCGAGATGACAAGATTGTCTTCCCGGCTCCAGAAAGTCGCGTGTTCCGGCGCATGGCCATTGCCTGTCCATATGTCCCACGTCCGCCCGGCCATGCGGATCGTCCCGCCATCCTCGATCCGCGTGAACCCCAGCGGCATCGGGTAGACCACGTCGGCAAAGCTGAACGCCTTTTCGGTTGCCTTCTTCTCCAGCACCTCCGGCTCCATCCCCGACCGCCGCCAGAATTCCACCGTCTCCGCCACCGGCAGGGTGTGATGATCCAGCAGCAGCATCCGCGCGAACAGCCAGGCGGTCCGGGTCGAAATTAGCTCGGCCCCAAGTTCGGACTGGAACCAGCCGACGTTGCCGATGTGGTCGGGGTGATGGTGCGTCATGATCACCCGCCGCACCGGCTTGCCCTTCAACGGCCCCGCCATCACGGCCTGCCACATCGAGCGCGTCTTGTTCGACCCGAAGCCGGTGTCGATCACCGTCCAGCCGTCGCCGTCGTCCAGCGCATAGACGTTGACGTGATCCAGCCGCATCGGCAGCGGCAGTCGGATCCAAAGGATACCCTCGGCCACCTCGGTCCAGCCGCCCGGTTCCGGCGGCAACTCCCAAGGATAGCGCAGCCCGGTCTTCTGCGGGTCCATGTCCACGACTCAGGCCGCCAGTTCGTCCAGGCTCAGGGCGAACAGTCCCTCCGCCCCGGCCTGCGCGTGGGCCAGCAGGCCATCGTATTCCGGCAACAGGTTACGGATGTAGAACTCGGCCAGCGCCCGCCGCGCCCCGTTGGCGGCCTCGGCCGCCTTCAGGTGGTAATGCGCCCCCAGCACCCTCGCGAAAGCCCGAAGGTAAGGCACCGCCCCGGCAAACCGGTCATTCATTTCCTTTCGCGCCACCAGCCAGTCGGTCGCCTCGCGCAGAGTCTCCGCCGCCTGCCAGACCATCTCGGCCAGCTCGGGCATCGCCGCCCGCGCCTGTTCGGCATGGGCCTCGATCTCGTCCAGCAGCCGATGCGCCGCCTCGCCGCCGTCCATCATCTTGCGGCCCACCAGGTCCATCGCCTGGATGCCGTTGGTGCCCTCGTAGATCGCCGTCACCCG
>JAGRMS010000172.1:1321-7898 GCA_020441135.1 Pseudooceanicola sp. | reverse complement strand
GATCGATACCGATTTCTACAAGCTGTTGATGTGCCAGTCGGTGTTCCGCAACAAGCCGGATACCCGTGTCACGTTTTCGCTGATCAACCGGTCGAAGCATGTGCCGCTGGCGCGGCTGATCGACGAGGGCGAACTGCGCGAGCAGCTGGATCACATCCGGTCACTGTCGCTGTCGCGGGGCGAGAGCACCTGGCTGCGGGGCAATACCTTCTATGGCAAGCGGCAGATGTTCCGGCCCGACTTCATGGAGTGGTTCGAGGGCATGCGCCTGCCGCCCTATCACCTGGAGCGCAAGGACGATCAATACGAGCTGACCTTCGAGGGCAACTGGCACGAGGTGATGCTCTGGGAGATCCCGGCGCTGGCGGTGCTGATGGAGCTGCGCGGGCGGGCGGTGTTGAACGGCATGGGAAGGTTCGAGCTGCAGGTGCTGTATGCCCGGGCGATGACGCGGCTCTGGGAAAAGATCGCGCGGTTGCGTGGAGCCGACAATCTTTTCATCGCGGATTTCGGCACGCGGCGGCGGCATTCCTTCCTCTGGCAGGACTGGTGCGTGCAGGCGATGATCGAGGGACTCGGGCGAAAGTTCACCGGCACCTCGAACTGCCTGATCGCGATGCGGCGCGAGGTGGAGGCGATCGGGACCAATGCGCACGAGCTGCCGATGGTCTATTCGGCGCTGGCCGAGAGCGACGCGGCGCTGGCGCGGGCGCCGTACGAGGTGCTGTCGGACTGGCACGAGGAGCATGACGGCAACCTGCGGATCATCCTGCCGGACACCTACGGGACGAAGGGGTTCCTTGAGAACGCGCCGGACTGGCTGGCCAAGTGGACCGGGGTGCGGATCGACAGCGGCGATCCGGCGGAGGGGGCGGAGACCGCGATTGCCTGGTGGAAGGCGCGGGGCGAGGATCCGCGGACCAAGCGGGTGATCTTTTCGGACGGGCTGGATGTGGAGAAGATCCTGGAGCTGCACCGCCAGTTTGCAGGGCGGGTGAACGTGTCCTTCGGGTGGGGCACCCTGCTGACCAACGATTTCAGGGGGCTTGCGCCGGGAGATGCGCTGGCGCCGTTCTCGCTGGTCTGCAAGGCGGTGAGTGCGAACGGGCGGCCGACGGTCAAGCTGTCGGACAATCCGGAAAAGGCGATGGGACCAGCCGAGGAAATCGCGCGCTACAAGCGGGTTTTCGGGGTTGGAGAGCAGGAGCGGATCGCGGTCGAGGTGTGATCCCGAAGGGCCCTGAAAGATGTCCTAGCTAGGACGGGGGGTCAAGGTGTTGATCTTGTTCATGGTAGCGGTAACGGATTGCTTGGGGCAAGGGCCGTCCCTGGGGAGCCATAGCAGATTGTCGAGGGGAGGGGGATCGGGGGGCGATGGTGGTCTTGTGCTTCGATCCGCGGGATGGTGGGCAGATTGCCCACCCTACGGGCGGTTGTCCTTCGTCCCGCGCGCGGTTGCCCCCCACCCCCGGCCCCTCCCCACAAGGGGGAGGGGAGGCGTTGTCGCGACAGACGCCGGGACGTGGACGGGTGACGGTGCGTGCGGAGCACGCACCCTACAGCGAGGGCATCGTGAAGCGGAATACCGCGCCGTTGGGCGTGGCGTTGCGCAGCGAGAGGTCGGTACCCCATTTCAGGATGATCCGCCGCACCAGCGCCAATCCCACTCCGGCGACGTCGCCGGGGAGGTCGCGTGCATTGAGAGACCAGAACATCTCGAAGACTTTTTCGGCGAATTTCTCTTCGATGCCGGGGCCGTCGTCCTGCACCTCGAAACAGTGACGGCGCTTGTCGCGGGTGTGGCGCACGACGATCTGCGGGCGCTTTTCGGGGTGATGCTTGACCGCGTTCGAGATCAGGTTACGCAGGATGATTTCAAGCTCCACCCGCTGCGCGCGCACGGTGGGAAACTCGCCCTCCATCGTCAGGCTGGCGCCTTCGGGCAGGTGCGTCCGGGCGATGCTCTGCACCAGTGCATGCAGGTCGACCTCGGAGACTTCCTGCGAGGCGCCTTCGACGGTGATGTAGCGGAAGATCGCCAGAACCACTTCGTCCAGCTTGTCGGCGCGGTCGAGGATGGTTTCCAGGTGGTTCGCAACGGCCGCGCGCATGTCGATGTCGGGTTGGTCCAGATCCTCGCGCGCGAATTCGGCAAGCGCGGTGATCTGGCGCAGGGGCGCGCGCAGGTCGTGGACGGCGATCTGGGTGAATTTCTCCATCTCGTCGATGCGGGCCGAGTCGTGGTCGAACCGCAGTTGCGCGCGCTGGCGGATCAGGGCCATCACGATCAGCGACGTCAGCGCGACCAACCCGAAAGGCAAGAGGTAGAGCAGCAGATTGCGGTCTTCCAGCCGGACCTGCTGTTCGGTCATGGCGGTCGCCAGAGCGCTGCGCAGGGCGCCGATTTCGGCCAGGGCACTGGAGTCCGAAATGCGCACGGTCCTGTCGGTTTCCGCGATATCGGCGCCTTCGGCGTTCATTTCCGATACGACGTCGATCATCTTGCGATAGGCTTGCAGCGTTTCGCGTTGCGCGGTCGGCGCGAGCGTTATCCCGACCGCGACCAGTTCCTGCTCCATCCGGTCCAGCAGGGTGAGGGCCCGGTCGACCGAGGCAATGGCCGCATCGCGGTATTGCACCTCGGCCGGGCGAATGACCCAGTTCTTGAAGTGGTGGATGAATCCGCCGTAGCCGATCGACGACAAGTATTCGAACGCGAGGTCATGGTGTTCCAGCTGACGCGCGGCGAGGGCCATCTGGTCGCGGCGCACCGTGTGATAGATGGCCGTCACAAGAATGGCCACGGCAATGCCCGCCGCCGCCACCGAGATGGTGAGCGACCGCAGATTCCGCTTGAGCTGCCGTTCCGGTGTCATGACTCCACGACTCCCTGTGCCGCCTGACTCGGGTCGGTCGACAGTAAGGCGCGGAGACATTAACAGGCTCTTACGATCAGGCTCTTTCCGCGAAAACCCGCGCCCTGCGCAGCCGTTTCTCGCGCCAGATCACCATCAACCCCCCGATCACGATCAGGATCGCGCCCGGGAAGAGGTCGCGGAACGGCGCCTCGCCGAAGAACAGCCAGCCGAAGACGAAGGCGGTCGGGATGCCAAAATAGCTGAAGGGGGCGAGGTTGCTCTGCTCGGTCATGCGGTAGGAGGCGACCATGCAGAGCACCGCCAGTCCGCCGAAGCAGCCCATGGCGGCGATCCATCCCAGGTCGGCGCCGGATTGCAGCGGCGTGAAGCCGCCGGCCAGCGGCACGATCACCACCGACCCGACCAGGGCGACCCCGGAGGAATAGAGGTTGACCAGCGGGCTTGGCACGTCCGGGTCCAGCCTGCGGGCCAGCACCCCGGCAAGCGCATAGCAGACCGCCGCGCCAAGGGGGGCCAGCGCCACGGCGGAAAAGCTGTCGCGCCCCGGACCCATGACCAGGACGACGCCGACGAAACCGATCAGCACGGCGCTCCACCTCAGCGCGCCGACCTTTTCGCCAAGGATCGGCACGGCGAGGGCGGTCATGAACAGGGCGTTGGAATAGCTGATGGTGGCGGCGGTGGCGAAAGCGAGCGCGCCGAGCGCGTAGTAGAAGCAGAGCTGGGCGATAGCGATGATCAGTCCGCGCGCGCAGGCGAGCGGCCATTGACGCACGCGAACCTGGCGGCCGCCCCGGTGCCAGGCGGGCGTCAGCCAGAGGGCGACGATGCTGGGCACCATGCCGACGACGTTACGATAGGCCGAGAGCTCGGCGGCACTGTAGTGCGGCGACAGGTGCTTGATGACCAGGCCCATGAGGTCGAACAGGACCAGCGCGAGAAGCGACAGGAGGATCGCCGCGCCGGTGCGGTCGCCCTGTTGCGCGCTCATGCCCCGACCCTATCCATGGTGCGCGGCGACGGTCTTCAGCTGGGAGAAGCCGTAGAGCGCCTCGAACCCCTTTTCGCGCCCGTGGCCGGATTTGCCGGTGCCGCCGAAGGGCAGTTCGACGCCACCGCCGGCACCGTAGTTGTTGATGAAGACCTGTCCCGAGCGGAGCTTGCGCGCGAGGCGCATCTGGCGGGCGCCGTCGCGGGTCCAGACGCTGGCGACGAGGCCGTAGTCGGTGCCGTTGGCGATGGCGATGGCTTCCTCTTCGGTGTCGAAGGGGATCAGCACCTGGACCGGGCCGAAGATCTCGTCACGGGCGAGGGTGTGGTCGGGGGGCACGTCGGCGAAGAGGGTCGGCTTGACGTAGGCCCCGGTCTCGGGGGCGTTGTGGGCGATGCGGCCCTCGGCGGCGAGGGTCAGGTCGGCGCCTTGGGCGAGGAAACCGGTCACGATCTCTTTCTGGCGGGCCGAGATCAGGGGGCCGAGGTTCATGTCCTCGACCGCCGGGCCGACGGTCAGGGCGCGGTAGGCGACGGACATGCGGGCCTTGACGGCGTCGTAAATGCCGCGCTGGACCAGGATGCGCGAGGAGGCCGAGCAGGTCTGCCCGGCGTTCTGGATGCCCGCGTTGACGAGGAAGGGCAGGGCGGCGTCGATGTCGGCGTCGTCGAAGACCAGCTGGGGGGACTTGCCGCCAAGCTCCAGCGTGACGGGCACGACATTGCGGGCGGCGGCGGTCTGGATCAGCACGCCGGTCTTCACCGAGCCGGTGAAGCTGATGTGCTGGATTCCCGGGTGGCCCGCCAGCGCGGCCCCGGCCTCGGCCCCGAGGCCCGGGACGACGTTCAGGGCGCCGGGGGGCAGGCCGGCCTGGACCGCCAGGTCGGCGAAGGCGAGGGCGGTGAGGCAGGCCTCTTCCGCCGGTTTCAGCACGCAGGCGTTGCCCATGGCGAGCGCGGCGCCGACCGAGCGGCCGATGATCTGCATCGGATAGTTCCAGGGTACGATGTGGCCGGTGACGCCGTGGGGTTCGCGCAGGGTGTAGACGGTGTAGCCCGCGAGGTAGGGAATGGTCTCGCCCATCACCTTGTCCGCCGCGCCACCGTAGAACTCGCAGTAGCGCGCCAGCGCCACGGCGTCGGCGCGGGCCTGGGTCAGCGGCTTGCCGACGTCCGCCGCCTCGAGCTGCGCCAGGTCGTCGACGCGGGTCAGGACCAGCTGGCCCAGCCTCGTGAGGATGCGCCCCCGCTCCAGCGCCGTCATCCGGCCCCAGGCGCCGTCGCGGGCTTCCTGCGCGGCGGCGACGGCGGCGTCGATGTCGATCTCGCGGCCCCGCGCGATGCGGCAGATCTCGCTGCCGTCCGAGGGGTTCACCAGCGGCAGGGTCTCGCCCGCCACGGGGCCGACCCATTCGCCGCCGATCAGGCATCTGGACGGGTCGAACCAGGGCTGGAGGGTGGGCTGGTTCATGGGGTCACTCCTTGAATGAAGGTGCGCAGCAGCGCGAAGAAGGCGTCGGGCGCGTCGATGTCGGGCATGTGGGCGGCGTCCTCGAAGACGTGCGAGGTCACCGGGGCCGCCGTCAGGCTCGCCGCAATGATCTCGGCAAAGGCGTGGGGCATCACCGGGTCGCGCCGCCCCGAGAGGACCAGCACCGGGCAGGTCACGCGGGCCAGGGCGGCGCGGAAGTCCATCTGGCCGAGGCCCCGCTGCGCCGAGTTGAAATGCAGCGCCACCGGATCCTTGATGATGGTCCGCCGCCACAGGTCCGGGTCCACGCCCTTGAGAGAATACAGCGGAACGCAGGCGTCGCGATAGGCCAGCCGCCGCTCGGGCGTCGGACCGGTCCAGTAGGCGCGCGCCGCCGCCTCGGCCCCCGGCCCGCCAAGGCGCAGGAAGGTGGCGAACATTTCCTCGAAATCCACCCGCGCCGCCGTGTGGGCCAGGATCAGCCCGCCTACTTTGTCGGGGTGCCGCGTGGCGTAGGCCTGCGCCACCATGCCCCCGAAGGACGCGCCATAGACGATGGGCTTTTCGATCCCCAGCACACGACACAGCGCATCCACATCGTCGCCCCACTGGTCGAGCGTCCACAACGCCGGATCGCCGTCGTCGCTGCGCCCGTTGCCGCGATGATCGACGTAAATGATCTGCGCCACGTCCGCCAAGCGCGAGAATGCCGGCTTGTAGATGGTGTGATCCAGCCCCGGCCCGCCGTGCAGCAGGATCAGCGTGGGCTTCTCGCGCATCCGCGCGCCCTCGGCCACCAGCCCGGCGCCCTCGATATCGACAAACAGCCGCGCGCCGCCCACGTCAATGCGCATCTGCTGCTTCTTCTTGCTGAAAATATCCCCGCCGGAGGCATCGGCGCAGCCGATCACATGCGCTCATCCCGCGACCCCCGCAAGGTCTGGCAGCCTTGGCGCCGCCGCGATCAACCGTTTGGTATAGGCGTTCTGCGGGTTGTCGAAGACCGCCTGCGTCGGCCCCTGTTCGACGATCTCGCCCGCCTGCATCACCATCACCCGGTCGGTCACCGTACGCACGACGCTCAGGTCGTGGCTGATGAACAGATAGGTCAGGTCGTAGGCCCGGCAGAGCGCCGCCAACAGGTCGAGAATTTGCGCCCGCACGGAGACGTCCAGCGCCGAGACGGCCTCGTCAAACAGGATCAGCTCGGGCCGGATGATCAGGGCGCGGGCGATGG
>JAGRMS010000172.1:0-1316 GCA_020441135.1 Pseudooceanicola sp. | reverse complement strand
GCGCTGGCCGCCCGAGAACTGGTGGATGTATTTCCGCGCGTCCGAGGGGTGCAGGCCCACGGCCAGCAGCGCCTCGGAGATCGCATTCTCGCGCGCCTTGCCGGTCGGCGGGGTATCGAGCAGGTGGAAGGGTTCGGTGATCAGCCGGTCAACCCGGTGGCGCGGGTTGAAGCTGCCATAGGGGTCCTGGAACACCACCTGCAACTTGCGCCGGACCTTGAGGTTGGGCGTGTTGCCCGAGAACACCGGCTCGCCGTCCAGCAGGATCTGGCCGCCCTGCACCGGCTCCAGCCCGAGGATCGCGCGGGTCAGGGTCGATTTTCCGCAGCCGGATTCGCCGACCAGCCCCAGCCGTTCGCCCCGGTTCAGGGTGAAGCTGACGCCCTTCACCGCGCGGAAGGTGCCCGGCGGGGCGAAGAGGCGGGTGCGGGGCAGGCGGTATTCGCGCACCACGTCCTTCACCTGCAACAGCGGCGCGGGGGGCGGCGCGGGGGGCAGGTTCACCTTGTGGGTCGAGGCGGCAAACAGCGCCCTGGTATAGGGATGCTTCATCCCCGCCAGCAGGCTATCGGTCGGCCCCTGTTCCACCACCTCGCCATGACGCATGACGACGATGCGGTCGGCCATGTCGGCGACCACGGCCAGGTCGTGGGTGATCATCAGCATCCCCATGCCGAAATCCGCCACCAGTCCCTTCAGCAGGTCGAGGATCTGCGCCTGGGTCGTCACGTCGAGCGCGGTTGTCGGCTCGTCCGCGATCAGCAGGCGGGGGCGCAGGGCGATGGCCATGGCGATGACGACGCGCTGGCGCTGGCCGCCGCTCAGTTCATGCGGGTAGCGCGACAGGGGGAAGCGGTCGGGGGGCAGGCCGACACGCTCCAGCACTTCCATGGCGCGGAGGCGCGCCTTGTCGGGGGGCATCGCCCGGTGGACGAGGATCGTCTCGGCGACCTGATCGCCGATGGTCTTGACCGGGTTCAGCGCCGTCATCGGCTCCTGGAACACCATGCCGATGGACTGGCCCCGGATGCGGCACATCTGCGACTCGGGCAGGGTCAGCAGGTCGGAGCCGCCCAGGTGGATCGCGCCGCTGGCCTGGGCCGCGTCGGGCAGCAGGCCCATCACGGCGAGCGCGGTCATCGACTTGCCCGATCCGCTTTCGCCGGTCACGGCGACGATCTCGCCCGGCATGATGCGCAGGGAGACGCGTTTGAGGATCGGCGTCTTGTGGATCGCGACGGTCAGGTTCTCGATGTCCAGAAGGCTCATGTACGGGCCACCCTGAGGCGGGGGTCGAGCAGGTCGCGCAGCCCGTC
>JAGRMS010000171.1 GCA_020441135.1 Pseudooceanicola sp. | reverse complement strand
GGCCCTGGTCGAGGTTGCAGGCGAGTATCTCGACCGGCAGCAGGCCGCGCCATTGCAGCTCGGTCAGGGCCGCAAGCAGGGTATAGCTGTCCTTGCCGCCCGACAGGCAGACCAGCCAGCGCGCGCCGGGTTCGATCATGCCATACTGGTCCACCGCCTCGCGCACCTCCTGCACGATGCGCTTGCGCAGCTTCTTGAACTCGGTGCTTTTCGGCGCACCTGAGAACAGGGGGTGGATGTCGTCGTTGTCGTCGAGCATGACGGCGGATTTAACGCTCCCGCCGGCTGCTGGCAACGGGTATGCCGGTGGGCGCCGTCGGACAGGGCGGAACGCTGTCCAACCCACCCGGTCCCAGGCAGATTGCACATAAGACCACCAGAGGCGGGAAAGTCATGAAGCCTGCCCATCTCCGCGACCTCGTCGCGGCGACGCGCGTTGGCGGCCCTCGCGCGGCGGCGCGGCATCCTGGCATCGCGCAGCCATGGATCACCCGGAGCATCCGGGACGTGAAGCACGATCCGGGCGGGCCCCTTTTCGCGCGTCATCAGCAAGGGGTTCGGCTGACAGCGATCGGCGATGCCCTCCTGCGCCGGGCCGGGGACGCGATCGGCCAGACGAGCGGCGAGGTCGGACGGGCGCATGATCTTCCGCTTCGGCATGGACGGCCCGAAAACCGAGGCGATCCTGCAAACGGCTGTCCAGGGCGCCTTCCGGCTGCGTCGCAAACCACGGGCGTGAAACCAGGAGGGAACGCGGCGGAATGGCGTTCCGGCATCCTCAGGACCGTCCTGGGTTTCCGCGGACCGCGTGCGACGAGCCCCGTCTCGTTTTCGGTGCCTTCCGCCCGGGAAGCACCCTAGACTGAGCCCGTCGAATCAAAAGACGGATGGGGAATGTCGGGCATCACGCCATCGGCTTGGCGGGTTCTGCTTGGCCATCCGGACAAGGAGTCGGGCGGGCTCCAGCTCTGGCTTCGGCAGGCAATCGTTGTGGCGATTGATTCCGGTCGGCTGATTCCCGGCACCCGGCTTCCGGCCAGCCGGGTTCTGGCCGATACGCTCGGGCTGTCGCGGAACACGGTCATCGCGGCCCTGCGCACGCTCGTCGAAAGCGGCCATCTGGAAAGCCGCGAGCGTAGCGGGATCTGGGTGCGCACCGGCCCCGTCCCCGTGGTTCGGCCGTTGCTGCGGAAAAGCGAAGATGGCTGGCGCCAGCCGCCCGCGATCCGGCCCAACCTGTTTCGCGCCGTGCATCCGGACGCGCGGAAGGCCGAGCTGCCCTACAGCTTTCTGGATGGCCATGTCGATCCCGCGCTGTTTCCGCTCGGGCATTGGCGCGAAGCGGTCCGGGCCGCGTCCTCGGTCGGTGCCATCCCGGGCTGGATGCGCGAAGACACCTCCGACGATCCCATGCTGGTCGACGAGCTGTGCCGCCAGATCCTGCCGGTGCGGGGCATCTGGGCGGCACCCAGCGAGGTGATGCTCACCACAGGCACCCGCCAGGGGCTGTTCCTTGTCGCGCAGCTGTTCCTGACCGGCGGCCGAAGGGCGGCAATCGAGGATCCGGGAAATCCGGGCCTGCGGTCGATGCTGCGGCTGTTCACCCCATTGGTCACGGATATATCCGTGGACGGCCAGGGGGCCGTTTTCTCCTCGGGCGTTCTTGGAAGCGACGCGATTTTCCTGAGTGCGACGCAACAGATCCCGACATCGGCCGCGCTGTCGCCGGACCGGCGGCGATCGTTCCTCGACATGGCCGCGAGAACAGGCGCGGTCATCGTCGATGACGACAGCTGCGCGGGAACCCTCGCCGCCGATGCGCCGGTGGCGCTGAGGGCGCAGGACCAGACCGGCAACACGATCCATCTCGGCAGCCTCACAAGGCTGCTGGCACCCGGGTTGCGCATGGGGTTCATCGTCGCCCCGGCCGACATCCTTGTGGAATTGCGGGCGCTGCGCGCACTGATGCAAGGGCAACTGCCCACCAACAACCAGCGGGCGATGGCCTGTTTCCTGGCACTTGGCCACTATCGCAGCCACCTGTCACGCATGCGAACCGTCATGGAAGCCCGCCTCGAGACATGCCGGGCGGCGCTTGCGCTTCATCTTCCCGACGTGACGTGCAGCCCGGGCCGCGGCACGACCTTCTGGCTGACGCTTCCCGGGGGGATGGATTCGGGCCAGATCGCGCGGGCGGCGGCAAGCGACGGCGTCGGGGTCGAACCGGGCACGACGCTCTACGGTGCGCCGGAGGCCGGGAAGCGGCACCTTTGCCTTTCGGTCGCGGCCATTCCCGAGGCGAAGATCGCCCGGGGCATCGCCCTGCTTGCGGAGGTGATCCGGCGGCTTTACCCGGCGGGGAAGTAGCCCTTGCTGGCGAGCAGCAAGTCCTGGGCATAGCGGGTGGCCACATTGCCGCTTTTCAGCTGGCTGCCGCTCATTTCCTCGACGCACCGGCCCTTCTGCATGACGACAAGGCGATCGCACATGGTTGCGACAACCGCCAGGTCGTGGCTGACGAACAGATAGGTGAGGTTCTGCGTTTCCCGCAGGTCCATGAGAAGGTTCAGGACTTCGGCCTGCACGGAAACGTCCAGCGCCGAGGTCGGTTCGTCCAGCAGCAAGACCTTCGGTTCCAGCAGCAGGGCGCGGGCGATGG
>JAGRMS010000170.1 GCA_020441135.1 Pseudooceanicola sp. | reverse complement strand
AAGACGATCAGCGCCAAGACCCAGCAGTCGGCCATCGATTATAACGTCTTCGAGGGGCAGACGGTGAAGGGCCTGCCGCGCTTTACCCTGACGCGGGGCAAGGTGGCGGTGCATGACGGCGAGATCCGCACCGAGGAAGGCCATGGGCGTTTCGTCAAGCGCGAGCCGAACATGGCAGTGAACAAGGCACTGTCGTCCTGGAAGGAACTGACCGCGCCGCGGCCGGTGAAGCGGTCGGGCATTCCGGCGACGGGGGTGTGATGGCGCGCGTTGCACTCATCATCGGCGGCGGCTCGGGCATGGGCGCGGCGGCGGCGCGGCGGTTGCGGCAGGACGGGTTCGAGGTGGGTATCCTGTCGTCCTCCGGCAAGGGCGAGGCGCTGGCTGCGCAGTTGCACGGGGTCGGGCATACCGGCAGCAACCTCAACCCGGACGACCTGCAGGCCGTGGTGTCGAAGGTCATGGACCGCTGGGGCCGGATCGACGTGCTGGTCAACTCTGCCGGGCACGGGCCGAAGGGCGACCTGCTGGAGCTGACGGACGAGGACTGGCATCGGGGGATGGATTTCTACCTGATGAACGTGGTCCGCGCGGTGCGGATCGTCGCGCCCATCATGGTCGCGCAGAAGGGTGGCGCCATCGTGAACATCTCGACCTATGCCACCTTCGAGCCGGATCCGGCCTTTCCGACCAGCGGGGTTTTCCGCGCGGGGCTGGCGGCTTACACGAAGCTGTTCACCGACAGATACGCGAAAGACAACGTGCGGATGAACAACATCCTCCCCGGGTTCATCGACAGCCTGCCCGAGAAGGAGGAGCGGCGGAAGGCGATCCCGATGGGGCGGTACGGCCATGTGGCCGAGATCGCGGCGACGGTGTCGTTCCTGGTCTCTGAAGGGGCCGGATACATCACCGGGCAGAACCTGCGGGTCGATGGCGGCATCACCCGGTCGGTCTGAGAAATGGGCGGCAAGGCATTGCAGACGAAGGAAAAGACGTGAGCGTGATCGAGGCGCGGGGGCTGAACCTGACGTTCCAGACCAACGACGGGCCGGTGCATGCGCTGAAGGACGTGGACCTGTCGATCGGCCAGGGCGAGTTCGTCAGTTTCATCGGACCGTCGGGCTGCGGCAAGACCACCTTCCTGCGCTGCATCGCGGCGCTGGAGCAGCCGACGGGCGGGACGCTGACGGTCAACGGCGTGTCGCCGGAAGAGGCACGACAGGCGCGGGCCTATGGCTATGTGTTCCAGGCGGCGGGGCTGTACCCCTGGCGGACCATTGCGGGGAACATCCGTTTGCCGCTGGAGATCATGGGGTTTCCCCGCGCCGAGCAGGAGAAGCGCATCGACGCGGTCCTGCAACTCGTCGATCTGGCGGGGTTCGGCAAGAAATACCCCTGGCAGCTGTCGGGGGGCATGCAGCAGCGGGCGAGCATCGCGCGGGCGCTGGCCTTCGATGCCGACATCCTGCTGATGGACGAGCCCTTCGGCGCCCTGGACGAGATCGTGCGGGATCACCTGAACGAGCAGTTGCTGGCGCTCTGGGCGCGGACGGGCAAGACCATCGGTTTTGTGACCCATTCGATACCCGAGGCGGTGTACCTGTCGACGAAGATCGTCGTGATGTCGCCCCGGCCCGGGCGGATCACCGACGTGATCGAGAGCACCCTGCCGCGGGAACGGCCGCTCGACATCCGGGATTCGGCGGAGTTCATCGCCATCGCGCACCGGGTTCGCGAGGGCCTGCGGGCGGGGCATGTGGATGAGTAGCCGTGCGTAATCTCTTCCCCGTCGCGGTCGTGGTCGCCGTGCTGGTCGCGGTCTGGTACCTCGCCTGCATCCCGATGAACATCGCGGGTGTGCTGGCCGAGGCGGAGCGGGCAGGGGTCGCGGTCACGCCCGCCGACGGGGCGGAGCGGCGGGCGATGTCGCCCGTCGTGCTGGCGGCGAAGAACCCCTTCGCGATCCCCGCCACCTGGGCGCAGGAGCGGCCGCGCCTGCCGGCGCCGGACCAGGTGGCGAGCGAGCTGTGGAAGACGACGGTGGCGATGAAGATCACCTCGAAGCGCAGCCTGCTCTACCATGCCTGGGTGACGCTGTCGGCGACGCTGGTGGGTTTTGGCATCGGCACCGGGCTGGGCATCCTGCTGGCGGTCGGCATCGTGCATTCGCGCGTCATGGACATGAGCGTGATGCCCTGGGCCATCGTCAGCCAGACCATCCCGATCATCGCGCTGGCGCCGATGATCATCGTGGTGCTCTACTCCGTCGGCGTGCAGGGGCTGGTGCCGAAGGCGGTGATCTCGGCCTATCTGAGCTTTTTCCCGGTGGTGGTCGGCATGGTGAAGGGGCTGCGCAGCCCGGACGCGATGCAGCTGGACCTGCTGCGCACCTACAACGCCAGTCGCGCGCAGGGATTCTGGAAGCTGCGGCTGCCGGCCTCGATGCCCTATCTTTTCGCCTCGCTGAAGATCGGCATCTCGGCCTCGCTGGTCGGGGCGATCGTGGGCGAGCTGCCGACCGGGGCGGTGGCGGGGCTGGGCGCGCGGCTGCTGGCGGGGAGCTACTACGGCCAGACGGTGCAGATCTGGTCGGCGCTG
>JAGRMS010000013.1:271-2588 GCA_020441135.1 Pseudooceanicola sp. | reverse complement strand
GACGGCACCAAGCTCGTCACCGTCCACAACCCGATCCGCTGAAAGGAAACCGCATGAAACGCCTCGCCCTGTTCGCCACCCTCACGGCCAGCCCCGCCCTCGCCCACCCCGGCGCGCACCTGCACCCGCACGGCAGCGGCGACTGGCTGGCGGTTGCCATGGGCCTCGCCGTCCTCGCCGCCGCCGGCGGCCTTGCCTATGCCCGCGCCCGGTCGCGCAAATGATCCCCGGAGAGCTCTTTCCGGCAGAGGGCCACCTCACCCTCAACGAAGGCGCGACTGCCATCACCCTCCAGGTCGCCAATACCGGCGACCGCCCGGTGCAGGTGGGTTCGCACTACCACTTCGCCGAAACCAATGGCGCGCTCAGCTTCGACCGCGAGGCCGCCCGCGGGATGCGCCTCGACATCGCGGCGGGCACGGCGGTACGCTTCGAACCGGGCCAGCGCCGCGACGTGCGGCTGATTCCGTTCTCGGGCGGGCGCAGGGTCTACGGCTTCAATATGGCCGTGATGGGTGAACTCTGAAACCAATCCACCCGCCAGAACGGCGGATACCAACCGGGAGAGACTGACCATGTGCCATGCCTGCGTAATCGACAACGTGAAGAAATCCATGCTTTCACGCCGCGACCTGTTCCGCGGCACCGCGGCCACCGGCCTCGCCGCTGCTGCCGCGGGCCTGATCTCGGCCCGCCCGGCGCTGGCGCAGTCCTCGGGCAAGGTCGTGGACCTGACCCATACCTACGACGACACGTTTCCCACCTTCGACGGCAACCCCGGCATCCTCTACGAAGAGGCGGTGAACTTCGACAAATCCGGCTACCAACTGTGGAAGCTGACCATCTACGAGCACACCGGCACCCATATCGACGCGCCGCTGCATTTCTCCAAGGACGGCACCTCGGTGGCCGAGCTAGACCCCGGCAGCCTCGTCTGCCCGCTTTGCGTCATCGACATTAGCGCCAAGGCCAAGGACGACGCCAACGCGATGGTGGAGACCGCCGACATCGAGGCCTGGATCTCCGCCAACGGCGACATCCCCGCCGGGGCCTGTGTCGCCATGCACTCCGGCTGGGCGGCGAAGGTCGGCGACCCGAGCTACCGCAATACGCCCGACGGCAACTTCGCCTTCCCCGGATTCTCGAAAGGCGCGACCGACATGCTGGCCGAGGCGGGTGTCGCGGGCATCGGCGTTGATACGCTTTCCCTCGACCCCGGCAATTCCGCCGACTTCGCAGTGCATTACTCCTGGCTGCCCTCCGGCCACTACGGGATCGAGAACCTCGCCGGCCTCGACGCCCTGCCGCCCAAGGGCGCGACGATTTTCGTGGGCGCGCCGAAACATGCGCGCGGCACCGGCGGCCCGGCCCGCGTGATGGCGGTGCTCTGATGGGAACGGTGCCGCTGCTTTCCGACGACCAGGCGAGCCCCGATGCCCGCGCCGTCTTCGACGACATCCGCGCGAAGCGCGGCACCGATTACGTCAACAACTTCTGGCGGGCGATGGCCCACGACCCCGCCACGCTGAAGGCGGTCTGGGACCGCCTTCAGACCGTCATGGCACCCGGCGCGCTCGACCCGCTGGTCAAGGAATTGATCTACGTCGCCGTCTCGACCGCCAACAACTGTTCCTACTGCATCCACTCCCACACCGCCGCCGCCCGCGCGAAGGGCATGACGCCCGAGATGCACGCCGAACTGGTCGCCGTGATCGGCATGGCCGCCCAGACCAACGCCCTTGTGACCGCCATGCAGGTCGAGGTGGACGAGGCGTTCAAGGCATGACCGTAATTATTCACCACCTCCTGCGCAACGTGCTGCACCGCAGCGACGTTGTATCGTGCGCCCCTCCCGCGCCCGGCAACTGGTGATCCTCATGAAACGCTCCCCCCTCCCCGCCCTCTGCATGCAGCCTTTCGACATGATGGCCAGCATGAGCAACGCGATGATGCTCGTGGCCGAAGCGCAGGCCGTCGTTGCCTTCCGCCTGATGGGCATGGCCGGGGTCTGGTCCGTCACCGCCGGCGAGAACCGCCGGATGATCGACGAGAAACTCCCCGCCTTCACCGAAAGCCTCGTCGCCGCCACCCTTGCCGGCGCGCGCGGCGCCTCGCCTGCGCAGATCATCGCCGCCTCGGTGAACCCTCTGCGCAAACGTACCCGCATGAACTCACGCCGCCTCGCCAAGCGCGGCCCCCGCCTGCTGAAACGCTAGAAGGATCGCCCATGCCCGCCCAGATCGCCCGCGCCGACTATGCCGCCATGTATGGCCCGACGACGGGCGACCGCCTGCGCCTCGCCGACACCGACCTCATC
>JAGRMS010000013.1:0-169 GCA_020441135.1 Pseudooceanicola sp. | reverse complement strand
GCGACGGCATGGGCCAGTCCCAGGCGACGCGCGCGGCGGGCGCGGTCGATACCGTGATCACCAACGCCCTGATCGTCGACCACACCGGCATCTACAAGGCCGACGTCGGCCTGCGCGACGGGCGGATCCACAAGATCGGCAAGGCCGGCAACCCCGACACCCAGCCCGG
>JAGRMS010000169.1 GCA_020441135.1 Pseudooceanicola sp. | reverse complement strand
CGGCACCTTGACGTCGGTGAACCAGACCTCGTTCACCTCGTGGACGCCGTCGAGCAGGATGATCGGGCGCACCTCGATGCCGGGGGTGTTCATGTCGATCAGCAGGAAGGAGATGCCCTCCTGCTGCTTGGCGTCGGGGTCGGTGCGGACCAGGCAGAAGATCATGTTGGCGTGCTGGCCCAGCGTCGTCCAGGTCTTCTGGCCGTTGACGATGTAGTGGTCGCCGTCGCGCACCGCGCGGGTCTTGAGGGACGCCAGATCAGAGCCTGCACCGGGTTCCGAATAGCCCTGGCACCACCAGTCGTCGCCGTTCAGGATGCGGGGCAGGTAATAATCCTGCTGCTCTTTCGAGCCGAACTTCTGCAGCACGGGGGCGAGCATGGCGAGGCCGAAGGGCACGATGCGCGGGGCACCGGCGCGGGCGGCTTCTTCCTCGAAGATGTGCTTCTGCACCGCGTTCCATTCCGCGCCGCCGAATTTCTTCGGCCAGCCGGGGGCGAGCCAGCCCTTTTCGTTCAGGATCGCGTGCCAGCGTTCCATGTCGGCCTTGGTCAGCTCGCCGCGGCGCTTGACCTTGTCGGCCAGCTCCTTTGGCAGTTTCTCGTCCAGGAAGGCGCGCACTTCCTCGCGGAAGGCTATGTCTTCGGGGCTCCAGTTCAGGTCCATCTGTCCCTCCGCTTGAGTGTCAGGCCGCGGCCTTGTTCAGGTCGTCGAAGGTCTTGCCCTCGGCCACCAGGCGTTCCAGCAGCGGCGCGGGCTGCCAGAACCAGTCGTCTTCCTTCGCGAACGTGCGGATGTCGGCCAGAACCTTGTCGAGGCCCATCATATCCGCCCATTTCATCGGCCCGCCATGATAGCGCGGGAAGCCGTAGCCCGACAGGAACACCATGTCGATGTCGAGCGGGCGGCGCGCGATGCCTTCCTCCAGCACCTTCGCGCCTTCGTTGACCATCGCGGCCATGTAGCGGCGCAGGATCTCGTCGTCGGAGAAGTCGCGCGGGGTCAGGCCCAGCTGCGCGCGTTCGGCCTCGATCAGGTCCATCACCTCGGGGTTCGGGATGCCGCCGCGGCGCGAGCCTTCGTAGATGTAGTATCCCTTGCCGGTCTTCTGGCCGAAATGCCCGGCCTCGCAGAGCTTGTCCGCATAGGTCGGTACCCGTTCGCGCGGGTGGCGCGTGGGGGCGAGGCGCTGGCGGGTCATCCAGCCGATGTCGAGACCGGCAAGGTCGCTGACGGCGTAGGGGCCCATGGCAAAGCCGAAATCCGTCAGAGCCTTGTCGATCTGGTAGGGGCTGGCGCCGTCCAGCACCATGTGCTCGGCGGCGGTGCGGTAGGTCTTGAGGATGCGGTTGCCGATGAAGCCGTCGCAGACGCCGGCGCGGACCGAGATCTTGCCCAGCCGCTTGCCGAGGGCAAAGCCGGTGGCGGCGACCTCGGGCGCGGTCCTGGCCGCGACGACCACCTCGAGCAGCTTCATGATGTGCGCGGGCGAGAAGAAGTGCAGGCCGATGACGTCCTGCGGGCGGCTGGTTTCCGCCGCGATCTCGTCGATGTCGAGGTAGGAGGTATTGGTCGCCAGCACAGCGCCCGGCTTGCAGACGGCGTCGAGCTTGCGGAAGACGTCCTTCTTGACGTCCATGCGTTCGAAGACGGCTTCGATGACCAGATCGACGGCATTTAGAGCCTGATAATCGGTGGCGATGGTCAGCGCCCTGCCGGTCATCGCGTCGTATTTCTCCTGGGAGAGCTTGCCGCGTTTCAGCGCGCCGGAGAGGTTGCCCTCGATCCGGCCGCGCGCGGCCTCGCCCGCCTCGGGCGACATTTCCAGCAGGACGACATCCAGCCCCGATTGCAGCGCGGCGGTGGCGATGCCCGCGCCCATGGTGCCGCCGCCGATGACGCCGATGGCCTTGACCTCGCGCGGGGTGACGCCGTCGAGTTCGGGCAGCTTGCCCACGGCGCGTTCCGAGAAGAAGGCGTGGATCATGCCCTGGCGCTGGTTGGTGCCCATCAGTTCGAGGAACAGGCGGCGTTCCTCGGCGACGCCTTCGGCGAAGGGTTTCTCGCAGGCGGCCTGGATGGCGCGGACGCCGTAGGCGGGGGAAAGCTGGCCGCGCGACTTGGCGAGCGCGGCGTCATAGGCGGCGTCGAAGTCGATCGGCGCAGGGGCGGGCAATTCGCTGACGGCGCGCCGCGCGGCCCCGCTGTCCAGCAGCGCCTGCGTATAGGCCAGCCCGATGTCGCGCGGGGTGCCTTCAGCGATCTTGTCGATGACGCCGAGGCTCAGCGCCTCTTTCGCGCCGACCTGGCGGCCCGAGGTGACGAGGTCGATGGCGGGCTCCACCCCGGTCAGGCGGGGCAGGCGCTGGGTGCCGGTGGCACCGGGGATCAGGCCGAGGTTGACCTCGGGCAGGCCCATGCGCGCCGAAGGGACGGCGACGCGGTAATGCGAGGACAGAGCGATTTCCAGCCCGCCGCCCAGCGCGGTGCCGTGCATGGCCGAGACGACGATCAGCGGGCTGGCCTCGATCCGGTTGCAGACGTCGGGCAGGTAGGGCTGTTGCGGGGTCTTGCCGAATTCGCGGATGTCGGCGCCGGCGAAATAGGTCGCGCCCTCGCCATAGATCAGCACGGCGCGCACGCCTGCGTCAGCCTCGGCCCGTTCGATGCCGCGCACCAGCCCTTCGCGCACGGCAAGGCCCAAGGCGTTTACAGGCGGGTTGTTGGCGGCCAGCACGGCGATGTCGCCGATGCGTTCGTAACCGATGACGTCAGGCACGCGATTCTCCTCCCTCGTGGCGGCGCGCCCCTGTTGGCGCCACGGGGGGAGCCTAGCGGGACGGCAAGGCAATGCAAGGGCGCCTTTCGCCGCGTCGTTCCGATCTGCGGAAGGCTATTCCACAATCACGCCGGGCGCGCAACCACGCCCGTTGCGATCCACCCATCGAAGATGGCAAGCGCCGCGTCGGTGAAGGCCGTGTCGTTGATATGCGCGTCGAGGCGGTGCAGGGCGACGTTGGCCGGGCAAGCGCGCGCGATCTCGTCAACGAAGGCACGCAGGCCCTCGGGGTCGGACAAGGGCGCGCCGGCGCGGTCCCATTCGTTGCAGCCCTGTTCGGGGAGGAGAAAGGCAACCGGCGCGGTCGCCTCCGCCAGCTTGGCGCAGAGCGCGCGGGCGACCTGGCGGCGTTCACCGGCCTCCAGCACGGCAGAGGTCAGCAGGCGGTTGTGGGCATGGGTCGGGCGGCCTGCCAGCTTCGGCGGGGTGTCCTGCCAGCCGACGAAATCCACGAGGTCGTAACACCCCGGCGCGACCAGCTGCGGGATGCCGGCGCGGCCCGCGTTGGTCATGCGGTCAGCCCCCGCCGACAGCCCGCCGAAGAGGTGGTTCGCCACCTCCTGCGGGGCAAAGTCCATGACGGCGGCGAAGGCGCCCTCACCCGCCAGCGATTCGAAGGCGCGCCCGCCCATGCCGGTGGCGTGGAAGACGGCGACCTCGAAACCGCGCGCCTCGAGCGCCGGTTTCAGTGTCACCATGTAGCGCAGGACGGTCTTGCCGAAGCTGGTCATGCCGATCAGGGGGCGGTCGCGTTTCGGCAGTTCCACCGCCCGCGCCGCGCCCAGCACGGCGCCCGCGGCCTGCGACAGCGAGGCCTTGCAGACCGAGTTCAGCCCGTAAAGCCCCCCGGCCCAGAGGATCATCTGGATATCCGCCGCCAGCCTGTCGGGTGGCAGAAGCGGCGAAAACGCCACTGTAGAGACGACATACTTGGGCACCCCCACCGGCAGCGCCGCGCAGAGGTCGAGCGCCAGGTCGGTGCCCATGGTGCCGCCCAGCACGATCACCCCGTCGATCCGCCCCGCGCGCCAGAGCGCCAGCGCCTTCGCCGCCGCGCCGCGCGCCATGATCTGCATCGCTTGGTTCTCGTCCCCCGCCGCGATGGCCTCGGCAATCGACGCGCCCCCGGCCTCGGCGACTTCATGCTTCGACACATGGGCGGGCCGCGAGGGGTCGCCCAGCACAGAGACGTCCATCGTCAGCACGTCGCCGCCCTGCGCGCGGATCACCTGCACCAGGTAGCCCAGTTCGTCGTCCTTGGTGTCCCAGGTTCCTGCCACCAGGATCGTCTTGTCGGCCATGCGCGCCACCCCCTGCTTCTTTTCTTCCCAAATACTCCCGCCGGAGGCGTCCCGCACCCTCCGCGCGCGCTGCCGTCACTTGTGCCGCGCCCGCACCATCCGCCCGCGCACCCGCAGCAGGCTCTCCCGCCGCCGCGCCAGCAGCCCGCCAAAGCGGTTGGGCCGTGTGCGCGTCCCGGCCTCGGCCTGTTTCAGGTCGCGCCGTTCCAGCACCACGCGGCGGATGTGGAAGGCGATGATGAGGAGGATGCTGACAAACAGGATGAAGGAAATCGGGCGGTCGATGAAATCCCAGGGTTCCTTCACCCGGGCCATGCCGGCGCGCAGCTTGACCTCCATGATGTTGCCCAGGACCATGCCGAGGATGATCGGCACCGAGGGCAGGTCGAGCCGCTTCAGCACATAGCCGAACAGTCCGAACAGGGCTGCCATCACGCAGTCGGTGACGGAGTTGCGCAGCGAATAGACCCCGACGAAGCTGAGCGTCAGCACGCAGATGCCGAGAAAGCGGTTGGGGATGCGGACGACCTGGATCAGCGGTTTGGTGGCGACCAGCAGGAAGAGGATCACCAGCACGTTCAGCACCGCCAGCGCGATATACAGTGCGACGACGAAATCCATACTGTTCTGGAACAGGCCCGGTCCGGGGACGACGTTGTGGACGTAGAAGACGCTCAGCATCATCGCGGTCAGCTGCTCGCCCGGGATGCCCAGGGCCAGCAGCGGCACCATCGCGGCGGCGGGGACGGCGTTGTTGGAGGTTTCCGAGGCGATCAGGCCCTCAGATGATCCGTGGCCGAAATCCTCGGGGCGTTTGGATGTGCGCTGGGCGTAGGTGTAGCTGAGGAACTGCGAGTTGAACTCTCCCACGCCGGGGATGATGCCCATCAGAACGCCGAAGAAGGCCGAGACGGTGGCGACGCGGGGGTGGCGGGCCAGTTCGCGGAAGCCTTGCAGAAGGCCGCCCCGCAGGCGGGTGGGGCGGTAGGTCTCGTCCTCGCTGGTCAGCAGCACGAAGGCCTGGCTGAGCGCGAAGAGACCCAGCACCACGACGATCAGGTTGATGCCGCCCTGCATGAAGGGTTGGTCGAAAGTGTAGCGTTGCGTGTATTTCACCGGCTCGAAACCGATGGTCTGGATGAAGATGCCAAGCGCCGCCAGCGCGGCGGCGATCAGGCTTTGCCCGCGGTGGGCGGTGACGACCAGCACCATGCCCAGCAGCGCGGCCAGGAAGATCTCGCGGCTGCCGAAGAGGGGGGCGACCCTGGCCAGCACCGGGGCGAAGAGGATCAGGCAGAGGACCGAGAACATGCCGCCGTAGAAGCTGGCGGAATAGGCGAGGCTGAGGGCGCGCTGGGGTTCGCCGCGCGCGGTCATCGGGTAGCCGTCGTAGGTCGACAGGGCGTTGACGGCGGTGCCGGGGGTGTTGATCAGGATCGCCGGGATCGCGCCGCCATACATGGAACTGCCGTAGATGCCGAGCAGCACGGTCAGCCCGACGATCGGGTCCATCGAGAAGGTGGCGGGCAGCAGGATGGCGATGGCGACGGCGGGGCCGACGCCGGGGATGGCGCCGATCAGCACGCCGCCGACAGAGCCGACGAGCAGGGCCAGCGCCACGTCCCAGCGCATCAGGATCTCGATGGCGGAAAGAAGCAGGTCCATCAGAGATACTGGATGAAGAAGGCGCGCAAGGCGGTGGGGAGGTATTCGTAGACCGCCGCGCCGGGGATGCGGACCGAGAGGAAGCCCTTGAAGATTACCACGACGGCGAGGGCGAAGATGGCTCCGGCGATGTAGACGCCGCGGCGGCGATAGCCGAGGCGGCGGGCCAGGGACAGGACGAAGACCAGCGTGACGGGCAGGTAGCCGAGCAGGGGGACAAGCAGGACGTAGGCCATGAACCAGCCCGCGTATTCGGCGACGGCGGCCCAGCGTTTCGCTTCCGCCGTGTCGAAGCGGGTAAAACGCCGCCAGGGCAGGCGGGCGAGGTAGAGCGCGCCGCAGGCGGTCATCAGGCCGAGGCCGACGGCGGGCCAGAATCGCGGCTGGGCGACGAGCTGCGACTTGGCGAGCCAGGTGGTCTGCCAGGGGAGCAGCATCAGCAGGAGCAGGGAGAGGGCGAGGAAGGCCAGCGCAAAGAGCAGCTGGCCGCGCCGGGGGCCGGGGAAACGACGCTCGCGTTCGGTGGTCATGGCGCTGGCCCCGGTTGGGCCGCCCGAAGGCGGCCCGCTGCGGTTACTTCAGGATTTCGCCGATGCGGTCGATGGTGGCGCTGTCGGTCTCGATCCGGGCGGCGCTTTCCTCGGCCCCCTGCCAGTAGACCAGCGCGCCGGTGTCCTTGGCGACCTGCTGCGCGCGCTCGCCCATCATCGACTTGCTGGCGACGGCAACGATCTTGTCGCGGACGTCCTGCGGGGTGTCCTTGGTGACGAACAACCCGTTCCAGAGGGCGATGTTCAGGGTCGGGTCCAGCTCGCCGATGGTGGGTGCGTCGGGGACCAGCGGGATGCGGGTATCGGTGATCGCGACCAGCACCTTGACCTGGTCGAGGCAGGGCAGGATCAGTTGCAGGGTCGTGTTGATCACGTCGGCGTCGCCGCTGGCCAGCGTGTTGCAATCCAGCGCGTCGAAGGCGGCGTCGGAGCCCCATTCGAACCCGGCGTTCCTGGCAAACGCTTTCGTCACCTGGGTCGGCGTCAGCACGTCGCCGAAGTGGCCCAGCGCGACCTCGTTGTCCTTCGCGTAGGCGGCCAGTTCCGCCATCGTCGAATAGGGCGCGTCGCCCGCGGTGGCGATGACGAAGGGATAGGTCAGGAAGATGCCAAGCGGGTCGAACCTGGCCGGGGTCAGCGGCGGGATGTCGATCTTGTGGCCCAGGATCGGCACGCCGATCACGAAGGAGCCGATGGTGTAGCCGTCGGCGGGCGCATTGGCGACCTCGATGGCGCCGGGGAAGGGCCCGCCGCCGCCGCCGGGCTTGTTCACCACCGCCGCCGCGACGCCGTATTCCTTCTGGAAGTCCTCGGCGATGATGCGGGTCAGCACGTCCTCGAGGTCTCCGGGCGGCCAGGGGACGATGAAGTTGACCGGCTTTTCGGGATAGTCGGCCAGTGCGGCCGTGGCGGTGAGCGTGAAGGCCGCGAGTGTAGCGGTGAAGCGGTTCATGGACATTCCCCTGCGTGGATACGGTTCATTATTCGAACCATTGGTTTGAATCAGATTGACACCCGGTTTCCCTTCCGTCAAGACAATATCAAGGCGCCACCCGGCGCGGCGGGAGGACGGATGGGCACGGTCAGCAAGGCATTGTCATTGCTGGGATATTTCGACCAGACTCGCACGGCCGTCGGCCTCAGCGACTTTGCCCGGCTGTCAGGGCTGAACAAGGCGACGGCCTACCGGATGCTGAGCGAATTGCAGGAGCAGGGATTCGTCGAGCAGACGGGCGCGGGGCGGGCCTATCGGCTGGGCCCCGAGGTGCTGCGGCTGGCGGCGCTGCGCGAGTTGTCGGTGCCGATGCTGACGGTTGCGCGCGAAGTGCTGCACCGCCTGTCGGAAGCGACGGGGGAGACGGCCCATGCCTCGGTCATCCGGGGCCGGCAGTTGAACCAGCTGGCGCATTCCTACTCGGCCCGGCACGCGACGCGGGTGATGATGGACGACGCCGAGGTGCTGCCGTTCCACGCCACCGCCTCGGGCCTGGCGGTGCTGGCCTTCTCGCCCGCGGACTGGAGCGAGGCGGCGCTGGGCGGCGCGCTGGCGCGGTTCACGCCGCAGACCGTGACCGACCCCGTGCGGTTGCGCAGCCTGCTGCGCGGGGTCCGGGCCAGCGGCATTTCCGAGTCGGTCAGCGGGCTGGAGGCGGATGTCCACGCCCATGCCGCGCCGGTCTTTGGCGCGGGCGAGGTGCCGGTGGGCGCCATCGCGGTCGCCGCGCCGGTATCGCGGATGACGCCCGCGCAGAAACGCATCATCGAAAGCGAACTGCGCCAGGCGGCGCGCGACCTGACCCTGCGGACCGGCGGCTTCTGGCCTGCCGACTATCCCGCCAGCACCCCCGAGAAGGAACTGACGCAATGAAGGATTCGAACTTCCTGAAGGAACACAATGCCCGGTCGCTGTGGCATCCGATGACGCATCCGGCGGACAGCCTCGCCAATCCGCCGGTGATCGTGACGGGGGCCTCGGGCGTGCGGATCACCGACGTCGACGGGCACGAGGCGATCGACGCGGTGGGCGGCCTGTGGAACGTCAACCTCGGGTATTCCTGCGCGCCGGTGAAGCGGGCGATTGCCGAGCAATTGGAGCAGCTGCCCTATTACTCGATCTTCCGGGGCACGACGAACGACAACGTGATCCAGCTGGCGGAAGAGCTGCGGGCCTTCTTCGCGCCGGACGGGCTGAGCCGGGCCTTCTTCACCTCGGGCGGGTCGGACAGCGTGGAAAGCGCGCTGCGGCTGGCGCGGCAGTATCACAAGGTGCGGGGGCAAGCGGGGCGGACCAAGTTCCTGAGCCTGAAGAAGGGCTATCACGGGACGCATTTCGGCGGCGCCTCGGTCAACGGCAACGCGAACTTCCGCACGCAGTACGAACCGCTGCTGCCGGGGTGCCACCATATCCCCGCGCCCTACACCTATCGCAACCCGTTCAACGAAAGCGATCCGGCGCGGCTGGCGCAGCTGTGCCTGTCGGCGCTGGAGGACGAGATCGCGTTCCAGGGGGCCGAGACCATCGCGGCCTTCATCATGGAGCCGGTGCTGGGGTCCGGCGGGGTGATCCCGCCGCACGAGAGCTTCATGCCGGGGGTGCGGGAGATCTGCACGCGAAACGGCATCCTGCTGATCGCGGACGAGGTGATCACCGCCTTTGGACGGCTGGGGTCGTGGAGCGGCTCGCGGCACTGGGGCGTGCAGCCGGACATGGCGGCGACGGCGAAGGCGATCACCAACGGGTTCTTCCCCTTCGGGGCGCTGATGATCTCCGAGGCGATGGCGGAGGTGTTCGAGAAGGACACGTCCGGCAAGGCGGCGATCGGGCATGGCTATACCTACAGCGGGCACCCGGTGGGGGCGGCGGCGGCGCTGGCCTGCCTGGCGGAAACGCAGCGGCTGAACGTCGTGGAGAACGCGGCGGCGCGGGGAGAGCAGCTGTATCGCGGGCTGCTGGCCTTGCAGGAGAAGCACGAGGTGATCGGCGACGTGCGGGGCGGGCACGGGCTGATGGCGGCGGCGGAGCTGGTTTCGGATCGGGCGACGAAGGCCGCGCCGGACAAGGCACTGGGGCCGAAGGTGCTGCAGGCGACCTACGAGGCGGGGGTGATGATCCGCGTCTCGGGTCCGAACATCATCCTGTCGCCGTCGCTGGTGATCTCCGAGGCGGATGTGTCGGCGGTCCTGGCGGCGCTGGACGAGGGGCTGACGAGGGCGGTGGCATGACCCTGCCCGCGCCGGAGCTGCGGCATTTCTGCGATCTTTACGTCGACCTCGGCCCGATCATGGAGATGGGGGCGGGCCGGGCCGGGCGGCGGCGGATCATTCCGATCGTCGGCGGCCGGGTCGAGGGGCGGATTGCCGGGCGGATCCTGAACCTGGGGGCGGACTGGCAGACCATCATGGCCGACGGGCAGGCGGACCTGGATACGCGCTATGCGATGGAGACGGCGGACGGGGCGGTGATCGAGATCGTGAACCGGGGGGTGCGGCACGGCCCGGCCGAGGTGATCGCGCGGCTGGCGAAGGGCGAGGCGGTAGCGCCGTCGGAGTATTACATGCGCACGACGGCGCGGCTGGAGACGGGGGATGCGCGGTACGAATGGGTCAACCGGGCGCTGTTCGTGGGGACCGGCACCCGGCTGGCGTCGGCGGTGAAAGTGTCGCTTTACGAGGTGCTTTGAGGGCCGGAAGACGTCTCCCGGCGAGGGCGGGGGTCACGTTGTCGACGTGGCGGAATGCTCCATCGGAGTGGCTCTGCGACATCGTGAAGGGACGCGAAAGACGTGACGGAACGGCGGGGTAAACCCCGCCCTACGGCGACGAAGCCCGGCGCGTCGGTGGGTCGGGGGTCGGCCCGACGATGCGCGGCGGCGCGGCGGCGCGTCGGGTCGCGCGGGGACTATCGGACCAGCAGCGCGGTTCCCGGCGCGGCCAGCGGCGCGATGCGGTGCAGGTCTTCGCGCGACAGGGCGATGCAGCCTGCGGTCGGATAGCCGGGACGCCGCCACTGGTGCAGGAAGATGGCCGAGCCGCGGCCGGGTTGCGCCGGCTGGTTCCAGTCGGTCGTGAGGATCAGATCGTAAAGGGGATCGGCGCGGCGCAGGGATTCGTGCGAGAAGCCGTGCGGAGCGCGGGTCTGGCTGTTGTAGGCGGGATCGGCGGGGTCGTCGGACCAGAGGTCGCGCGGGCCGATGGGGGTCGCCCAGGGCGCGGGGCGGGCAAGCCGGTCGGCGCGGTAGAGCAAGCCCGTGACGCGGTGCAGCCCGGCGGGCGTGGCGCCGTCGCCTTCGCGCTTGGCGCAGGTGATGCCGCTGCGCCCGATGGTGCAGGGCCAGGTGCGGCCCCGGAAGAACAGGCCGCGCGGGGTGAGGATCATGCCGGTCATGGCGGACATCTAAGCCGGGGCGGGCGTCGGCGGGAACCCCCGCCGCGCGCTCTCCGTTGGCCCTTGTCAGCTCGAGGAGGCGGCCATGACCCATGCAACCAAGGAAGAGATCGTCGCGCTGGAGCGCGCATACTGGGACGGGATGAAGGCGAAGGACGGCAAGGCGACGGCCAGGCTGTCGGGCGATCCGTCGCTTGTCACCGGTGCGCGGGGGGTGATGACGATCCCGCGCGCGAAGATGGGCAAGATGACCTCGGAAAGCGACTGGCAGCTGCATGACCATGCGCTGGAGGATGTCGAGGTCGTGACGCCCGCGCCCGATGTCGCGGTGATCGGCTATGTCGCCCGGCAGTGGGTCACGATCGACGGCAAGCAGCAGGAGTGCAAGGCGGCGGACAGCTCTACCTGGGTGCGCAGCGGCAAGGACTGGACCTGCGTCGCGCATTCGGAGACGATGCTGGGGTGACCCCCTCCCCGGCCCTCCCCCTTGCAGGGGGAGGGAGGCGCGAACACTTTGACGACAATGCAAAAAGGGGCGCCGGTTGGGCGCCCCTTCGGTGTAATGGACCAGCGATCAGTTGACGGCCTTGGCCTCGACCACGTCCTTGGTCAGCGCCTTCTGGGTCGCGATCTCGATCCGGCGGGGTTTCAGGGCCTCGGGCACCTCGCGCTCCAGGTCGATGTGCAGCATCCCGTCGGCATGGGTCGCGCCCGTCACCTTGACGTGATCGGCGAGGTGGAAGCGGCGCTCGAACGCGCGGGTGGCGATGCCGCGATGGAGGTAGGTGCGCGGCGTTTCGTCCTCGGCCTTGCGGGCAGAGACGACGAGAGCCTTTTCCTTGACCTCGACCATCAGGTCGGCCTCGGAGAAGCCGGCGACCGCGATGGTGATGCGATAGGCATCGGTGGCGGTCTTTTCGATGTTGTAGGGCGGGTAGGTCGGCTGGCTGACCTCGGTGGTCAGGATCCGGTCAACCAGGTCGGCGAACTGGTCAAAGCCGACGGTGGCGCGGTGCAGCGGCGCAAAGTCGAAGGTACGCATGAGTCATCCTCTTTCAGAGCGATACGTTTTTGTGCCCTCCGATGGCGGACGGGCGGTTGTCGTGGCGAGACCCGGGTTGTGGCGTCCCGACAGGGGTCAGATGGGAAGGGCCCCGGGGCCTGTCAAGGGTCAGGGCTTGACGAACTTCGCGCCGCCGGCGCGGCGGCTGTCGCCCACGGTGACGCGGGCGGTGCGCGGCGGCGGGGCGGTTTCGAACCCGGCCCCGGCGGCGAGATCGGCGAGCAGCAGCGCCAGAGGTTCCTCGAGCGCGGTGCCAAGGGCGACGCGCTGGCCGTTCACCTCGGCCTTGGCCGAGACGACCGAGACGATGCGCGGCTCGCCGCCCTCGAAGGAAAACACCGGCGCGCCGGAGGAGCCGAAATCGACGTTGCAGGACATCACCAGCACGCCCTGCTGGCGGGCCATGACGGTGCAGACCTCTTGCAGCGAAGGCGCGTCGGCGCGGTCGTGGGCATAGGAGACGATGCCGATGCGGTCGCCCTTGGCGGGGCGCGTGGCGGTCTTGAAGGGGATGACCGTGGTGTTGCGGATGGGGTGCTGCAACTCCATCAGGGCGACGTCGTTCCTGACCCGCTCGGGCGAGGCGGCGCCGTCGTAGACATAGTCGGGATGCACCACGGCGCGGCGGACCTGGCGATAGGCCGAGGCGCGGCCGTTGCGCCAGCCGGCGAGGAATTCGACGCTTTGCGCGTCGATCCGCGCGCCGGTGCGCTTGTCGAAGAGGCAATGCGCGGCGGTCAGCACGAGGTTGGGCGCGACGAGCGCGCCGGTGCAGAAGCCGGTGCCGTTGATGTCGAGACGGCCGACCGCCTCCCATTGGCGGCCCGCGTCGGTGGTGTCGAGCGACAGCAGCCGCGAATCCGCGCCCGCCGAGACGGGCAGAAGCAGCGCGGCGATGATCCCGATCCAGGCGCGCAAGGGCCGTTCTCCTGATTGTCCGGGGTCCAGCCCTAGCGGGGCGGTAGGGCGAAAATACGGCGCCTTTCAGGTTTGTCCAAGCGCGCGGGGCTTCGGCCCGCCGGTGGCCCAGTCGAGCAGTTCGACAGTGTGGACGATGGGGGTCTGCGTGCCGGACCCGATCTGCATCATGCAGCCGATGTTGCCGGCGGCGATGATGTCGGGGTGCTTCGCCTCGAGCGTCCTGACCTTGCGCGCCTTCAGCTGGGCCGAAATCTCGGGCTGCATGAGGTTGTAGGTTCCGGCAGAGCCGCAGCAGAGGTGACTGTCGGCGGGTTCCACCACGCGGAAGCCAGCGCGTTTCAGCAGGTCTTTCGGGTGCGTCTTGATCTTCTGTCCGTGTTGCAGCGAGCAGGCGGCGTGATAGGCGACGGTCAGGCCCTTGTCGGCGCCCTCGGGCAGGCCGAGCGCCACAAGCACCTCGGAGATGTCGCGGGCGATCGAGGACACCCGCGCCGCGTCCTGCGCCAGCGGCGTGGTGCGGAACATGTGGGCGTAGTCCTTCACCGTCGTGCCGCAGCCCGAGGCGTTGATGACGATGGCATCCAGCCCGCGCTCCATTTCGGCATTCCAGGCGCGGATGTTCCGGGCGGCGGTGGCGTGGGCTTCGGATTCGCGCCCCATGTGATGGGTCAGCGCGCCGCAGCAGCCCGCGCCCCGCGCCACCACCACCTCGGCCCCGAGGCGGGTCAGCAGGCGGATGGTGGCGTCGTTGATGTCGGTGTTCAGCGCCTTCTGGGCGCAGCCGGTCATCAGGGCGACGCGCATCCGGGTCTCGCCCTTTGCGGGGAACGTCTGGGGGTCGTCGTTTCGCGACACCGGCGGGATGTGCTTCGGCGCCATCTCCAGCATCGCCCGCAGGCGCGGATCGGGCAGCAGGCCCCGGAACGGCCTGCCGATCTTGGCCCCGAGCAGCGCCAGCCGGAAGCGCCCCGGATAGGGCAGGATCCGCGCCAGCAGCCAGCGCAGAGCGCGGTCCATGAAGGGGCGCTGGTAGCGCTCCTCGATATAGGCGCGGGCGTGGTCGACGAGGTGCATGTAATGCACGCCGCTGGGACAGGTGGTCATGCAGGCGAGGCAGGACAGGCAGCGGTCGATGTGTTTCACCGTCCTGGCATCCGGCACGCGCTCGTTCTCGAGCATGTCCTTGATCAGGTAGAT
>JAGRMS010000168.1 GCA_020441135.1 Pseudooceanicola sp. | reverse complement strand
TCGATCAACGCCTACAGTTTCGACCTGAATGAAGAGATGGTGCCGGGCACCTGGACGATCCGGGCGCTGTTCGACGGGGCGGTGCTGTACGAGGTGAGTTTCGACGTCGTCCGCCCGGGCGACGCGCCCTGGATCGGGCGGGACTGCGGGACGGACTTCCTGTCGTGACGCTGATCCTGCACGCGCATCCGCTGGCGTCCTTCTGCTGGAAGGTGCTGATCGGGCTGTACGAGGCGGGCACGCCCTTCGAGGCGCGGCTGCTGGACCTGGCCGACGACGCCGCCCGCGCGGCGCATCTCGAGCGCTGGCCGGTGGGCAAGATGCCGCTGTTGATCGACGAGGCCCGGGACGAGGTGGTGCCGGAGACCTCGGTGATCCTGGAATATCTCGACAAGCATTACCCCGGTGCGGAACTCTTCGCCGGCGACGTTCTGGAGGTGCGGCTGTGGGATCGCTTCTTCGATCTCTACATCCACCAGCCGATGCAGAAGATCGTCACCGACCGCCTGCGCGGCGAGGCGGATCGCGATCCTTTCGGGGTGGCGGAGGCGCGGCAGCAGTTGCAGGTCGCCTACGGCATGGTCGAGGCGCGCATGGGCGCGCGGCGCTGGGCCTGCGGCGAAGCCTTCACCCTTGCCGATTGCGCGGCTTTGCCGGCGCTGTTCTACGCGGGGATCGTGGAGCCCTGGGGCGAGCGGGCGGCGCTGGAGGCCTATTTCACGCGGTTGCTGGCGCGGGAGTCGGTGGCGCGGGTGATTTCCGAGGCCCGGCCGTTCTTCCAGTATTTCCCCTATGTCGAGGCAATGCCCGCGCGGTTGCGCGAGGGGTGAGGGATTGCGCCGCGCCTTGCGCGTCGCCAGAGCGGGGGCTCTGCCCCGTCGCCATTGTCGCTCGGACCAATGGCGCAACAATGGCGACCCCCGGAGTATTTGTGAAGAAAAGAAGCCAGGGGGTCAGAGGCCGAGGCCGCGGCGGACCAGGTTGAGGCCGGCGATCAGCAGCACGGCGAGCGTGGCCTTGCGGAAGGTGGCCTGGTCGATGCGGTCGACAAAGAGCGAGCCGATCCAGGTGCCGACAACCGCGGGGACGACCAGCAGCGCGGAGAAGGGCATCGTCTCGGCGGTGATGACTCCGGACGTGACATGGGCTCCAAACAGGGCGACAGCGCCGAGGCCGTAGATCACCCCCTGCACCCGGATCTGTTCGAGCTTGGGGGTATCGAGGGCGGTCAGATACATCACCGTCGGCGGGCCCCAGACGCCCGAGAGGCCGCCGATGAAACCGGCGATGGCACCGAAGAGGGCCTCGACCCACCTGCCGGCGCCGGACAGGCGCAGGCGCAGACCGGCCAGCTGGATCAGGGCGAAGACCACGACGGGGACGCCGAGGATCAGCAGGAAGGTCGAAGGCGCGATCAGGCGGACCAGCTGCGCCGAGGCGAGCAGGCAGAGGAGGCCGATGCCGAGGAAGACGCGGAAGCGGAGGACCGAGACCCAGGCGGCTGACATCCCCTGGCGCAGCGCCTGCATCCCGTTTGTCACCACCGTCGGCAGGATCAGGCCCGCCAGCGCGATCTCGGGCGGCAGGAAGGTGCCGAGGCCGGAGACGAGGATCATCGGCATGGCGAAGCCGACCATGCCCTTGACCACCCCGGCCAGCAAGGCGATCCCGAGGGCGAGCAGCAGGTGATTTGGATCGAGGAAGGGGAACCAGTCCATGGCGGCGCTTCTATTCCGCCGCTTCGGCAAAGGGAACCACGCTGCGGCGCAAAATGATTGCGCAATATTCGAACATCCCGTGAGGTTTGAGCGTATTTTTGTTGCGCTGCACCTGCGAAATGACTAGGACCGGACGACACCCGGAAAGGAGCCGACTCATGCCCCACGATGGCCAGGATACCGTGACCGAAACCGCCCTGATGCCCGGTCTGCTCGCGCTGACCGGTGCGGCGTTGGAGCCGGTCTCGGCCCTGTTCGAGAGCGCGCGCGAGCGGGTGCGCGGGCTGGTGAGCGAGGGGGGCAAGGTCTCGGCCACATTGATCGAGGCGCACCAGGGGGCGGCGCACGGGCTGTCGTGGCTGGCAACCTATGCCGAGAGCCTGCGGCAGATGCAGCGATGGGCAGAGAAGCTGGAGGGCGATGGGCGCTTTGGCGAGATCGAGCAGCTGATCCACCAGATCGCCTTCGGGGAATACCTGGCGCAGATCCTCGGCGGCATTCCGATGAGCCAGGGCGAGATCGTGCGGCCGCAGGATATGGGGCTGTCGCGCGGCGATCTGGCCGGGATGGAGGCGGAGGCGGTACAGGCGCTGGCCGCGCGGGGCAATTCGCAGGCGGCGCGGATGCGGCTGGTGGAGTTGATCCGGCAGCAGGCGGGGTCGATCACCTATGGGGCGAGCGGGCTGGAGGAAGAGCTGGAGATGATCCGCGACCAGTTCCGCCGCTATGTCGTCGACAAGGTGGAACCGCACGCCCACGACTGGCACCTGAAGGACGAGCTGATCCCGATGGAGGTGATCGGCGAGTTGGCCGAGATGGGGGTCTTCGGGCTGACCATCCCCGAGAACCTGGGCGGGTTCGGGCTGTCCAAGGCCTCGATGGTGGTGGTCTCGGAAGAGCTGTCGAGGGGGTATATCGGCGTCGGCTCGCTGGGCACCCGGTCCGAGATCGCGGCGGAGCTGATCCTCTGCGGCGGCACCGACGAGCAGAAGTCGCAGTGGCTGCCACGGATCGCCAGCGGGGAAATCCTGCCGACGGCGGTGTTCACGGAGCCCAACACCGGCTCGGACCTCGGGAGCCTCCGCACGCGGGCGGTGAAGGAGGGCGACGACTACCGCGTGACGGGGAACAAGACCTGGATCACCCATGCGGCCCGGACCCATGTGATGACGCTGCTGGCGCGGACTGATCCCGAGACGACGGACCACCGGGGGCTGTCGATGTTCCTGGCGGAGAAGGTGCCGGGAACGGATGCCGAGCCGTTTCCGACCGAGGGCATGACCGGGGGCGAGATCGAGGTGCTCGGCTATCGCGGGATGAAGGAATACGAGCTGGGGTTCGACGGCTTCAGGGTGAAGGGTGAGAACCTGCTGGGCGGCGTCGAGGGGCGCGGGTTCAAGCAGCTGATGGAGACGTTTGAATCGGCGCGTATCCAGACGGCGGCGCGGGCGATCGGCGTGGCGCAGTCGGCGCTGGATATCGCGCTGCAATACGCGCAGGACCGCAAGCAGTTCGGCAAGCCGCTGATCGCCTTCCCGCGCGTGGCGGGGAAGCTCGCGATGATGGCGGTAGAGATCATGGTGGCGCGGCAGCTGACCTATTTCAGCGCCTGGGAGAAGGATCACGGGCGGCGCTGCGACCTCGAGGCCGGGATGGCCAAGCTGCTGGGGGCGCGGGTCGCCTGGGCGGCGGCGGACAACGGGTTGCAGATCCACGGCGGCAACGGCTTTGCGCTGGAATACAAGATTTCGCGGGTGCTCTGCGATGCGCGGATCCTCAACATCTTCGAGGNNTCGAGGGCGCGGCCGAGATCCAGGCACAGGTGATCGCGCGGCGGCTGCTGGGCTGATCAACGCTTGACGAGCCACTCCATCGCGGTGGTGTAGCCCGCCTGGTGGAGCAGCCCGACCTTCGAGGGCCATTCGGCGGGACAGACGACGAAGGCCGCGCCGACGCCGCGGCGGGCGAGCGCCGCTTCGGCGGCGCAGAGCAGCGATGCGGCCCCTGCCCCGTTGTCGGCAAGGTGGGCCGGGTCCGCCAGATCGGTGTGGTAGAAGTCGTCGATCACTCCGATTCCAGTGATGGGATGGGACGGCGGGAAGTGCAGGCGGCTGGCGGGCTGGGCGATGGCATAGCCCTGCATCTCCGGCGCGCCCGTCACCAGCATGTCGCGGTCGGTCAGGGTCAGGCTGCGGCGCATCCAGGCGGCAAAGCGGGTGTCGGCCTCGGGATGGGTCGTCCAGAAGGGGTCGATTTCGGCGATGATGCGGCGGTGTTCGGCACTGCGGGCGACGATGCCGGGGATGTCGGCGTCGGTGGCGGGGCGGACGGGCCGCGCAGGGTCGCGGTCGCCCAGATCGGTTCGCGAGAGATACAGTGTCAGGGACGCGTAGCCGCGCTGGTTCAGCGCGGTTTGCAAGCCATCTCCGGGCACATGGGAGGCAAGTAGCGTACGGGCGCCGCCTGCGCGCAGGTCTGCCTCGGCGGCATCGAGCAGGGCGTCAAGCGTGCCGTCGGGAGCGTCCTCGGTCAGGGTGGTGTCGGGCAGGATCAGGCCCGGCGGGATTTCGGCGGCGTAGATCGGCGGGACCGGGACGGACATGGTGTGGGCGACGCCGGTCAGTGTGGTCCCCTCCCTTGCCACGATCCAGCTTTGGCGGAACGGCTGGTTTTCGGCGGCCAGGGCGTGGGTGAGCGCCTTGGCGACCTCTGCATGGGCGTTCCCGGCCAACGCCCAGAGGATCGGATCGGCGCTGTGGCGGCGTCTGGCCCCTGCCAGCAGGAGGTCGGTCAGCTGCGGGATGTCATCAGTCTTCGCGGGGCGCGTTGTGGGCATGGCGGGTCTCCTTCGTGGGCCGGCCCCGGCGCCGGACAGGACGGGGTGGCGGCGGGCGGGCTTGGGGTGGCCATCGCGCCGGAACACCTTTTCGCGAGCGATATGGCGGCGGGGCGGCAGGTGGAAGTCTGGGCGCTGGGGGACGCGTCCGGCGAGCACCTGTTCGCGGCATGGGCCAGGGACACGGACCCTGGCACGCGCCGGGTGGTTGAATGGCTGGTGGCCCGGTTCGCCAAATGAAAACGCCCGCCCCATTCGGGACGGGCGCGCAATCACGCTGTGGCGTCGATCAGTTCTTGACCGGGAAGGACGGCAGCGAGGACGAACCCCCACCGACAGAGGCATCCTGAAGCACGGCGACGCGGTCGGGCGACTGGCCCATCACGGCGGCCCCGGCGGTCGAGGTCACGGTGTCCAGCGCCATCTGCATCCAGGCGCCCGAGCGGCTGGCATCGGCCTTGGCGGTGCCGAAGCCTTCGCGCAGGTGGTGGCTGATTACCTCGCCATAGCCAAGTTGCCCCGAGGCGGCCAGCAGCACGGCCGAGGCCAGCGCCATCTGGGCGTTGTCGGTGCGATAGCCGACGCCGAGGCAGACCTTGCCGCCCGAGGCGAGCTGGTCGATCGGCTGGCCCGAAGATTGCAGCACGGCCGAGGTATCGGCGATCACCTGGTCGGGGCGGGACGAGGCCAGCCCGGCCAGTTGCGGTGCGATGACCTGCGCGAGGCCCGCACACTGCTGTTCGATCTGCGCGTCGCTCATGTTCGGGATCGTCGCGGTGATCGCGGTGCTTTCGGCCATCGCATGCGTGCGGGCAAGGCAGAACTGCTCGTTCAGCGCGAACTCCTTGTCCTGCACCCGTCCGGGCGAGGTGATGCCGCCGTTGGCAGCGGTCAGCACGTTGATCTGGTTGCAATGTTCGTTCACCGAACGGTCGGTCTGGCCGAAGGTGAACGCGGGCAGCGAGGCGTTGTCCTGACGTGCCGTCACCGGTGCCGGAGCCGGAGCGGGCTGCGGCACGGGGGCCGGAGCGGGCGCGGGCGCGGCGACAGCCACCGGGGCCGGGAGCGGCGCGGGCGCCGGCATCGGGGCGGGCGCGGGCATGGCCTGGGCAACGGTGGGCTGGGAAATCCCCAGTTGCTCGTTGCGGTAGGTGCGCAGCAGACCCGAGGGGCCCTGCGTCGCCATGATCTGGTTGTAGGGTGCGACATGCGAGCTGGAGAGCGCGCGCTGGTAGGAGCCGAGCAGGAAGTCACGCTCGTACGGGTCGATCTGGCCGTCGGGCGTGAAACCCATCTGCGCCTGATACTGCGAGACGGCAGAACGCGAGCGGCTGCCCATCACGCCATCGGCCGACCCGGCGTTGTAGCCGAAGTAGTTGAGAGCGGTCTGGACCTGGCGGTTCTCTTCGCGCTGGGCGGAATAGGCGGTATTCGAGCGATAGACCGTGCGCTGACGCTGCTTGTTCTTGTTCAACTCGTTGACGATGATGCCACCGAGGATCAGGCCGCCAAGGGCCGCGCCCGCGTCGCCCGCCTGGGCACGCTGGACCGGCACCGCGATGAGGGCGGCCATGAGGACCGAGGAACAAAGTCTGGATTTCAACATCTTCAAATACCTCCGGGGAAGAATTCCGCCAATACCATAGGGCGGACACAACCTACTGATCCAAGTCCGCCAAGCTGAAAGCCAGCCGAACAAACCTGCGGCATCGAGTCAACCCCTGACTGCCGCGCATGGTTCCAGTCTAGGGCAATACGGGGCTTCGGGAAAGTCACGATTGCCCGAGCGTCAGTCGAGCGCCAGCGCGAGCAGGTCGGCGGGGCCGAGGTCGGGGCGGTCGGGATAGGCTTGCACGTCGGCCCAGAAGCGGTCGAGCGTGCGCAGCAGCTGGCTGCGCCCGGCCAGCGTCATCTCCTCGCGCAGGACGGCATAGGCGCCGTTGCGCACCGCGGGGGCGATGTCGGCGTTGAGGGACTCCAAAGTGGCGCGGTAGGAGAGCAGGTAGGTGGCCTGCGCGGATCGCAGTTCGCCTATTTCGTTGACGTGTTTTTCGACCTGGCGGGCGTAGACGGCGGTCTGGTTGCCGGTCTTGCGCAGGTCGACCAGCATCCGGATGTTGGCGGCCTTGGCGGCAATGGCCTCGGCGTTGGTGTCGAGCGAGTCGACGAAGACCGCGCCCGCCAGCAGGGTGGCGCGGGCGGACTGGGCCTGGGCGGTCTGGGCGCGGTCCCCGGCGCGGCGGAATTGCAGTTTCAGCTCGTTCAGGGCGTCCTGGCGGCCCGGGTCGGTCTCGGCCTCGATCAGGCCCGAGAGCAGGGCCAGCGGGTCCGCCTCGGACACCGCGATGTCGGGCTCGGCCCCGGCGATCTCGTCCCAGCGGGACTTGATGGCGCGCAGGTGGGCGTCCGAGGTGGCGATGTTGGTCGCCAGCACGAAGCGGACGCCGAAGGTGGCCCCGGCAAGCGGTGCGCCGGTCGCCGGGTCGAAGGGCGGGTATTCGGTGCGCTGGGCGGAGTAGATCTGGTCGGGCGTCGACAGGACCGAACCGCCGCGCGTCACGATGCCGCCGACCTGCCCGCCCGCGCGGCCGACGGTGTTGAGGCGGAAGGGTTCCAGCGTCAATTCCTCGGCGTTGCCGTAGACGTCGTAGAGGCCGAGGGGGTTCGGCTTGCGCAGCCCGATGGCGCTGAGCGCGCCGCGCCCCGATCCGGCGGCCTGGTGGCGGGCGTAGTCCTTGAGGTCGCCGTCGCCGAAGAAGGTGCGGTCGGGGAACTTGGTCGGCTCGATCCTTGCACCGCCGCGGGTGGCGTATTCCCACTCGGGCTCGGTCGGCAGGCGGGCGAAGGCGGGGGCGGTGTCCTCGGATGGCAGGTTCGCCGGTTTGGTGGCGATCAGCCATTCGGAATAGAGACGCGCCAGCGAGACGGCGTCGAACCACGACAGGCCGCCCTTGGCGAGGCGGTCGGTGCGGGAGGGCTCGGCGCAGTCCTCGAGGATGGCGCGGTACTGCCCTTCGGTCAGCTCGTAGCGGGCGATGTAGTAGTAGGTCGAGGTCGCGTCGGTGAAGCTGCCGCGCAGGAAGGCGGGGCTGAGGTAGTCGGAGTAGCCGGTTTCGTCCAGCGTCTGGCCAAGGCGGACGCGGCGGTCGGCCAGCGGGTCGGCGGCGTCGACCGGGACCTTCACCTTCTGGAAGGCCATCGCGCCGCCGCAGGGCATCGGCAGGATCAGGTCGGCGGGGTCGCCTTCGCTCGCCGGGTCGTAATTTTCGCGTGGCCAGTCCTGCGCGGCGGCGGGGGCTGCGAGGAGGAGGAGCAGGAGGAGGTGTTTCATGCGCCCTCTCGCAGCACGCTGGCGGGGTCGAGTCGTTGCGCCGACCATGCTGCGGCAGCGGCGGCGGCCGTGACAAGGGCGAGGACGGCGAGGGAGATCAGCGCGGCCTGGCCCGCGGTGATGACGGCAAGGGGGGCCTCGCCCGGCAGGCCCTGGCCGAAAAGTGCGGTCGCGCCCCTTGCGGCGAGGGCGTAGAGCAGGAAGGAGGCGATCAGGCCGAGGGCGGCGGTGATGAGGGCCTGGATGACCGGAAACAGGGCGAGGTCGCGGCCCGGCACGCCCAGCAGCGCAATACCCGCGAGGGTGGTCTTCTTGCGGGCGACGTCGGACCAGAAGCCAAGCACCAGCGCCGCGCCGAGGCCGATGGCGGCCAAAAGGGCGGTTCCGGCGAGGGCGAGGTTCAGCTTGCGGCCAAGGCCCAGCAGGGATTCGACGGCGCGGGTGTTGGCGGTGGTGCCCATGCCCAGCTGGGTTTCGATCTTCGCCTGGAGGGGCGCGAGCCCTTCCAGCGAGCGGGCATAGGCGCGCAGGCCGGAATAGGCGGGGACGCGGTCGGCGAGCGGCTTGGCGCCTTCGATGCCGTAGTCGGGGAGCGAGTAGCTGTCATAGAACGCCTCGATCAGGTCGAGGGTGGCGAAGGGGGCCAGCACGGCGGCGCCGGAGGTGGCGCTTTCCGGCAGGATCAGGGCGACGGTGGCGGGCAGGATCAGCTGTTTCGGGCGATCCTCGGCCTGGCTGATGAGTTGCAGCTCGGTGCCGGGTTCGAGGGAGAGTTGCTGGGCAAGCTGGGCGCTGACGGCGACTTCGTTTTCCTTCAGCGTGGCACCTTCAGGCAGTGTCGGATCGCCCTGCCCCGTCGGGATCACCAGCGCGGGGCGGATGCGGCGGCCGTCCTTCGCGCGGACGTTCATGTAGTCGAACTGGGTGCGGACCTTGGGGGTGAGAAAGGCAATCTCGGGCCAGTCGCGCAGCGGCGCGATCTCGGCCTCGGTCAGGGTTGCATTACCCGAAGTGTCGATCTGCAGGTTGGCGGGATCGGCGAGCATCTGGCCGATCAGCGCCGAATAGACGCCGTTCTTGACGCCGAAGAGGACGAGCAGCGGGACAAGGATGCCAACCATCACGGCGGTGTTGCAGAGCAGGAAGAAGCGGTCGCGGATCAGGTCGCGCCAGGCGAGGGTGGCGATCAGCACGGGGGCCCCTCCAACCGGCTGGTGACGGTGTTGCCCTCGGTGGTGACGGCCAGCGCGCGCCGGGGGATGGCGAAGCGATCCATCCGGGCGATGTCGTGCGAGGAGAGGATGACGCCGGTGCCGTCCTGCCGGGCGGTTTCCAGCAGCAACTCCAGCACGCCATCGGCGCTGTCGGGGTCGAGCGCGGCGGTGGGTTCGTCCGCGATCACGAAGGGCGGGCGGTGCGCCAGCGAGCGCGCGATGGCGGTGCGCTGGCGCTGGCCGATGGAAAGCGCGCCGGGGCGGAGTTGGGCGACGTCGGACAGGCCGAGTCTTTGGACGAGAGAGGTCACGCGCGCGGGGTCGTTGCGGTTGCAGACCTGCTGGGGCAGCGCGACGTTTTCAGTGACGGTCAGAAACGGCATCAGCCCGCCGGTCTGTGGGACAAAGCCGAAATGCCGCCCCCTGCCCTGCGCCAGCGCGGCGGCGCGCGGGCCATGGGACCAGAGCGCGGCGAGATCGGTGTCGCCCGCGCGGTAGGCGGTCCCCTGCCCCGGCGCGCGCAGCAGGCCAAGGAGTTCGAGCAGCAGCGTCTTGCCAGAGCCGCTGGCCCCGGTCAGGGCAACGGCCTGCCCCGGGTCAAGCGTCAGGCCATCGACAGCCAGGCGAAAGGCGCGGTCGCCGTCGCGCAGGTCGATCTTTGCGTTGGTCAGCCGCAGCCCGGACACGCGCGCCTCAGGGCAGCACGTCGAAGGGCATCGCAAAGACGTATTCGCCGTCGGGCGCGCCGTCGTAGAGGGGGGTCCAGACGGCCGGATCCAGCAGCCACTTGCGATACTGCACCAGCTTCTGCCGCATCCCGTCGAGGATCTGGCGGCGGTTCATCGCGCTTTGCGCCCAGCGTTCCTCGGTCGTGAGCATCAGCTGGCTCTCGTAGGGCAGATCCTCGAGGAATTCCAGCGCGCCGCCGAGCGTGGTGGCGTCGGTGTTCACCAGCCGGTCGGGGTTCTGCGCCATGCGGGCAACCACGTCGCGGACCTGGGTGAAGAAGGTCGCCGCGTCCTCGGCCCCCCGCGCCTGCTCGCCAAGCGTCAGGAGCTGCGAGAGCAGGTCGGCCATCGTCGCCATCTCGTTCTTGGTCACCAGCAGGCGGGGTTCGATGGCGAGCTTGGTGGGATCCTCGATGGCTTTCTCGGAGACCCAGCCCTCGATCACGTCCGGGGCCTCGGCGCCTTCCGAGCGGCCCAGCCAGGCCAGGCGCATGGCAAGGCCGAGGTTGACGAGTTCCGGCCCCTTCTGGTCGGCGGGCAGGACCGGGGCGATGTTGCGGGCTTCGCGGATCACGTCGGTCATCGCGGTGACAAGCGTGCTGACGGTGGCCTTGAAGGCCTCGGGCGAGCCTTCCTCGATGCCATAGTAGAAGGTGTCGTCGTTGAAGCGGGAGAGGTCGCGGTACTGCCGGGCGGCATAGACGTGCTGCGCCTCGCCCGGGACGTCGGTCTTGAGGTGCAGCGTCATGATCGCCACGCCCTTGTCCTGCGCCGCGCGCTGGAGTTCCTTCGCGCCGATCTGGCTGCGGGCGTTGGGGTCGCGGATGTCCTTGGGGCCGGCGTCGGTGATCAGGATAACGATGCGGGCGTCGAAGGGATCGCCGCCGCCGTTCCAGTCGGTCAGGTCGATGGCATCCTCGACCCCGGCGAAGCTGTCCTCGTTGAAGCCGGGCGAATCGACGCTGGCCACCTTGGTGGCGGCGCGGATCGTCGCCAGCACCGGGGTCTGGTCGGTGCGGCGCTGCAAGGGCAGCAGGGTGCGGGTGCGGTATTCAAGGCCCGGCGCGACGGCGGTGTTGTCGCGGAAGGCGACGATGCCGAAGTTCACCCGCTCGGCGATGTCGGTGTCGGCCATGTCGGCGACGACTTCCGAAACCGCCTCTTGCGTGCGCGAGATGTAGGGTTCCATCGACTGGGTGGTGTCGAAGACGAAGACGATGCCCACGTCGAAACTGTCGGCCCGCGCCGGGGACGGGGCGGCTTCCTCGCGCAGGGGCACTGAGGCGACCTTCATCAGCAGGTTTTCCTCGTAGTTCAGCGGATGCAGGTCCTGCACGAAGTCGAGGATGGGCATGAGGTAGAGCCGGTCGACGATGTTGACGAAGACCGGGGGTTCCGCCGCAACGATGCCGCGTTCGGCGGGCACGTTGTCGGCCAGCACCTCGCCCAGGATCTGCTTCTGCACCTCGGGCAGGGCTTCGTGCTCCATCACGCCGCGCAGGCGCTGTTCGGTGTCGAAGAGCACCTGGCGCTGGCGTCCGGCGGGGTTGGTGAAGGCGGCAACGATGTTCTGCTTCCAGGGCACGACGCTGTCGGCCCGGACCCAGCCTTCGGGGCCGGAGCTGATCGAGCGGCCGACCTGGTACCAGCCGGGTTCGGTGCCGTAGACGTAGAGCGGCTGGAAGGCAGGGTAGACCGCGGCCGGGGCGCCGCCGGTCGTCTCGAAGCGGGGCGCGCCGGGGCGGGTCAGGACGCGCTGGTAGACGGTCTGGCGGCCATCGACGAGCAGCGGCCTTGTCTGGGCCTCGGCCAGGGGCGCGGCGAGGGCCAGGGCGACGGCAAGAACTCTAACCACAGAAATCATCAAACGCCCCCTTGGCCAATGTCGTATCCGTCGCCCGAAGGCGGGTGCAGCCGTCGGCCAGTTTCGCCTTCGCCTCGGCCGATCCCGCCTTGGCCGCGCGGGCATAATACTCGACCGCGCGGGCGATGTCCGGTGCAAAGGTCAGGCCGATCAGCGTCTCGATCCGGGGATCGACGCTGTTCTCGTCGTAAAGCGTGCCGATCAGTTGCAGAGCGCCCGCGTCGTCGCGGGCGGCGTGCGCCTCGATCACTTCGAGCGCGGTGTCGGGCGAGACGTCCTTGCCGCATTTGCGCAGCGCGGCGTCGGCGGCGGGGAAGTCAGGGAGTGCTGCGAGCGTGGCCAGCGCGCAAGGGTTTTCGGGGTCGGCTTCGTCGGTGGCGAAGGCGGGGGCGGGCGTGGCGGCAGTTTCGCTGGCGGGTTCCGAGGGCCAGAACCACCAGGCGGCGGCGCCCCCGGCGACCAGGAGCAGCAGAAGGAGCGGAAGCCAGAGAGCGCGGCGCCTGGGGGCCGGGGCGGGTTTCGGCGCCGGTGCCGGTTTCGGGGTGACTTCCGGCGCCGGTTTCGGGCGCGGCGGCGGGGCGATCACGGTGTCGTCGGAAAGCTCCGGTTCGACCCGCCCGACGAGGCGCGGGCCATCGTCCGGTGTCGCCGCGCGGGCGACGGGGCGGATGCCGCCCAGCACCGCCGCCCCGGCGCGGGGGGGCACGTCGTCGGGCCAGGCGATGTCATAGTCGCGGCCCCCGACACTGATGCGCAGGGGCGCGTATTCCTCGACCTTGTTGACGATCTCGGGGCCGATATGGACCCAATCGGCGCCTTCGTGGCGGTAGACGGGATACGGCCCGAACTCGAAGCGTTCGGCCTGCCAGTGGGGGTTGCCGATGCCGATGCGCGCGCCCGCCGCCTCGTCGGCGGCCAGCCAGCGTTCTCCGTAAGCATCGAAGACCGCCACGTTGACCGAGTCGCCGCGCAGCGTGCCCTCGGGCAGTTCCAGGAAGGCATAGCCGCCGGCCTTCTCCTGCGGATCGGGATGGACGTTCAGCGTCATGCCGCCCCTTGCCCGTTCAGCGCGCCGAGGATGCGGCCCAGCGCGAGGTTCTGGTCGATGTCGATCTCGCCCCCTGCCCCGTCCTTGGCATTCGCGACGAAGAGCGCGTCCAGCGCGAAGACCCAGTCGCTCCACGTCGTCTCTGCCACGTTCTCGGCGCGGGGCGGCAGGGTGTCGACGGTGTCGTGGCCCTTGATGGCGGCAAAGACGGGGCGAGTGCCGGTGTCGGTCCGGACCTTGGGGCGGTCCGAGGGGGGAATGTCCTGCATCCCCAGCGTCGCGACAAAGGCGTTGATCTCTTCCGCACCGATGATCGAGGCGGGCTGGGCCTGCTTTTCGACGTTGAGGCCGAAGTTGACCGCCGCGATCTCTTCCGCCGTGCGGGACGAGAGACGGGTGCGGCGGGCGGCGTGGATCAGGCCGGTGACAAGATCGGCGGCGGGGCTGTCGGTGATGCCCCAGGCGGCGCGCAGGGCGCGGTCATCGCGGAAGGCTTTCAGGCGGTCGATCCATGCCTCCAAGGCAGTCTCCGCCTGGAACTGCTCCAGCGTCATGGTGCGGATGTCGCTGGCGCCGGGGCGCGGACGGGCCGGGCGGCCCGGGCGCGCGGGGCCGCTGGTTTCGGCGCTGGCGGCGCTGACGGCAGAGGTGATGCGCACGGAGCTTGGGACGCGGGCGATGCGCCCCTCGATCTCGTCCTGGTCGACCATCAGGGCCGACAGCACCGCGCCGAAGCGGTGACGGGCCAGCGCCTGTTCAAGGTCGTCGATGACGCGGGTCACGGCTTCCTGCGCCTCGGCGATGCGCTGTTCCACGTCGTCGGAGACATGGAACGGGGCCAGCGACTGGGTGAGTTTCGACGCGATTTCATCGAGTTGCACGCGGATCTGGCGCAGCTTGCTGTCGGGCTTGCAGACGCGGGCGAGCGCCTCGGTCAGATAGGTCACGCCGCCGTCGTTCAGCGCCAGCGCGGCGTCCCAGGCGGCGGCGGGATCGGCAAAGTGGCGCTGCACGGGGTCGGCGGCAAGGCAGCCCTCGCGCAGTTCGGCAATCCGCGCCTCTTTATCGGGGCGCAGACGGAGTTCGCGGCGGTTGTCGTCGTAGTCGATCAGGCCGTCGACGAAGTAATTCGGGTTGCGCAGCCAGTAGCAGTTGTCGAAGGGCTTCCCGGGCGCCCATTCCTCGACCCAGCCGTCGCTGCCGCGCCCGAAGCGTTCCAGCAGCGACGCCTTCATGCGGCGTTCGAACCGGGTGACGGCCCCGCCTTCGGCGGCACTGTCGGCAAGCTGCATGTCGAACTTGGTCAGCACGAAGAACAGCACGTTGTCGGTCAACGCCCGCTGTTCCGGCGTGCGCCCGTGGGTCAGGGCGATCCAGTTGTCGACAAGGCCCGGAAGGTCGAGCGTCTCCATGTTGCTTCCAGGCACGCAGAGCAGCATCGAGGTGATTTCCTGGTTCTCGACGTAGCGGTCGAAGAGATAGGCGACCTTGCCGCGCAAAAGCAGCTCGTGAAGGTTCTTGTCGAGGTTCTGCAGGGTCTTCGACAGCGGTTCCTCGAACCGGTTGCGCGCGCCGGGGAAGTCGAGCAGGTCGGTGCGTCCGAACAGGTCCGAGGGCTGTTCGGCCATCGGAAAGACCAGCTCGGCGGCCAGCGCGCAGAGCTCGGCGCGGGGCATCTGGAGGGTGCGGCCTGCCTCGGTGCGCACTTGCAACGGCGGGCCGACGGGGGCGCCGCGCAGGCCGGCGAGGGTTTTGACGTCGATGATGGATTGCTCGCGCGGGGTCAGGGCGTCGAGCGTGACGTGGACGGTGGCGGAATGGTCGAGCTGCGCCAGCGCGTTGGCCAGTTGCTGGTAGAGGTCGCCCAGCGGGTCGTGACGGCCCCAGAGGATGGCGAAGAAGGCGGCGCGGTCCTGCACCGTCAGGCGCGGGGCGATGTCGGACGCCTCGTCCCAGAAGGGTTTCAGGGCGGCGGCATAGGCGGATTTGCGGAAGACACTTTCGATGTATTCGCCGATCTCGTGAACCGCATCGCTGTCGAGGCCGGGACGAGGGGCGCCCGCGCGGGCCTTGAAGGCGTCGAGATGGGCGGAGAGGTCGGCGGAATCGGGCGGCGTTTCGGATTCGTCGCCGTCGTTGAAGAAGGAATTGACGATGGTGCGGATGATGTCGGCTTCGCTGAGCAGGGTCAGCTTGATCGGAAAGCCCTCGGGCGTCGGTTCGCGCCGCATGGTGAAGCGGGTGACGAGGCCGGTGCTTTCGCCTTCGCCTTCCGGGTTCACCTCGGAGATGTAGTCGAGCCGCCTCCCCGGAAAGTCGCCGACCAGCCGCCCGCCTTCGGGGCGGGCCAGCACCGAGACGAGAAACGACTTGCCCGCCTGGCTGGGGCCGAAGACACTGACGGACATGGGCTTTTCCGCCGCCTGCCCCAGACGGCGCGCCCGGCGCAGACCTTTCCGCATCATCTGGGTCAGCGAGCGCGCCTCGGCCCCGACCAGCGCGGCATTGGCGGGGGTTTCGACCCAGGCGAGCGCCTGTTCCGTCACCCCGGCCAGTGTCGCGCAATCCGCCGCGAGTTTCTGCTGGTCCTGCGTCGCCATCCAATGCCCTTTCACAGCCTGAACAGGCCGGTGTCGATCCAGTAGTCGTCGGCGAAGCCCAGTGTCTGTAAACGCAGTCTCACTTCCGACGGTTTCATCGCGGTGCCCTCGGCATCCTCCAGCTCGGTCACCGCGAAGGCCTCGCGCATGGCTTCGCGGCGCAGCACGGTCTCGGAGGTCTCGCGGTCGGGATCTTCGTCGAACTCGGTGCGCTCGAAGGTCACGCGCAGGGGCGCGCGGCCCTCGGCTGCGGGGGTGGCGAAGTCGAGGCGGTAGAGCGGCGTTGTCGTCCAGCGTTCCAGCGGCAGCTGGCGGGCGCCGAGGTAGACGGGGGTATACATCGTCAGGTGGGCCAGCAGGTCGCGGTCGGTCTTCTTCGCGTCGAGATCGACGTTCTGGAACAGAATGCGGTCGGCCATGATCTGGCCCGAGGTGTCCATCTCGCCGATGTAGCGGGCGGTGGACTGCATCCGGAAGGCGGAGGTCGTGACCTTGAAGTTCGGAATGCGGGATTCGCTCAGGGCAATGAGCATGCCCCCCACCGCGACGGTCGATTTCGGGTCGCCGATCCGCTGGGTGACGGGGTCGCGGAACGGATACCAGCGCCCGGTCTTGTAGGCGTGCATCGAGATCAGGCGGTGCGGCGGGACCACCAGCATTTCCTCGAGGATCGCCCGCACGGCGGGCAGGCGCGAGGGGCGGCCCGTCAGCAGGACCACATCGACGCCAAGGTGATGAATCACCTCGGCCATGTTCGACAGCGCCTGCTGGAACACTTCGCGGGCGGCGGCGTCGACGTCCTCGCGGTTCAGGGTCAGGTCGACGTCGGCGAGGTGGAAATCCGTCGCGCCAAGCCCTGCCGCGGCGTCCTCGATATAGGCGAAGAGGGTTTCGGGCAGGTCGCCTTCGGGCAGCGCGTCGCGCACGGTCAGGGTGATCGGCGCATCCTCGTCCGCCGTCTCGCTGGCCTTGAGGATTGCGACAGCAAGCGGCAGCAGGACGCGCAGGGCGAACTGGCGGCGTTTCTGGACGCTTTGCTGGTCAAGGCCGCCGATGTCACCGGCGAACAGCTCGCGCAGCTTGTCGCCGGCGAAGCGACCCCCGGCGGATTCGATGGCGCGCTGGATACCGGGCAGGATCACGGTGGCGATCAGGCGTTGCAGCAGCTCGTCGCCCGCCACGCGAAAGCCTTCGCGGAAGTTCTGTTCGGGGTGCAGGACGCGCCCCGCCTCGCCGGTGTAGGTCGTCACCATCAGGTCGGTGGTGCCGCCGCCGATGTCGATGCAGGCGAGCCTCAGCGAGGGTTCGCCATCCCGCTGTCGCCCCTTCAGGCGCAGGAAGCGGTCGATGCGGCCGTCGAATTTCTGGGTGAGTTCGGAATAGAGCCAGACCAGCTGGGTGCAGCTCGCCTCGTCCCATTCCACGATCAGCTCGGGCTTGCGGGAGATGCTGCTTTCGCCGTCCTTCAGGCCCAGCATCGTCCAGACCAGCTCCAGCGCGCCCTTGGCCTTGGAGCGGATGATCGCCTGTTCCTGCGCGGTCGTCGCCGTCGGCAGGGTCAGGATGATGCGGTCGAGGTGGCGCGGCAGTTCCGATTGCGCCCGCCGCGCCCGCGCGCCGGGGGCGTTCACCTGGATCAGGGCGTGGGCGATGATCTCGGCCAGCATGAAGCCGAAGAGGGAGGCGCGGGCAAAGCGGGGGCGGATGGCCGGGGTCATCGGCGTCTTGCCACGGGGGCGCAGCCGTGCGGCCTCGTCCGCCTTGATCTGGGCCAGCACGTCGCCCGCCTCGTTCAGGTGGCGCATGGCGGCGCGCAGGGATTTGGGCAGGTTGTTCGGGTCGTTGTGGTGGTGAAAGCGCCAGTCCTGCTGGACCGCGGCGTCGTCCCAGAGGTAACGTTTGGGGCTGGAGAGGCCAGAAGCGGTTTCCGTGCCTTCTTCACCCGCCACCAGCCGCAGCGCCTCCGGCCCGACGCGGACGATGGAGGGCCAGAGGAACGCATTGCGCCGCCCCGAGCGCGAGGCAAAGCGTTCGTCGCCCATGCGGTGTTCGGAGAATTCCACGCGGCTCTCGAACAGCCCCGAATAGCTGAACTCGGGACGCGACAGGTCGCGCACCTCGAGCGGGAAGGAGCGCGCAAGGTCCAGCCGCGTCTCGCCCGGGAAGCGTTCGATCAGGATGCCGCAGGTGCGCGAGTTGCCGACGTCCAGCACCAGCTCCACCTCGACCGGCGTCACGCCTTCGCGGGCCGAGACGGTGTTGGCGAAGCGGATCTTCGGGATTTTCACCGCGTGGTCGATCAGCCGCAGGAAGGCAAGGTAACGCGCCCAGTGTTCGAACCGGTGGGTCAGGCTGTCATGGGTGATCTTGCGGCCGGGGCGTTCGGCACGTTTGAAAGCCATGAACAGGTCGTCCAGCCAGTCCGAGACCCACTTCTGCAGGTCCAGCATCTCGCCGTTGCTGTCGGGTTCCAGCCGCCGAAGGAACCAGTCCATCCGCGCGGGGTCAGAGACAAAGCGGAAATCGCGCGCCTTCTCGGCGTCGGCGCGTTCCGGGGCGACGTAGGTCAGGCCGTCGGCATCCGACAGGGCGGTGTCGAGCGCCAGTTGCACGCGGTGGGTGTGCCCGGTGTCGGGGTCGGGTTCGTCCAGTTCCACGACACGCAGGCGCGCCCAGGCGGTGGGGCCGGGATCAAACCGCTCCTCGCCCCCCGGACCGCGGTCGTTCTTGATGCGCAGGACGGGGACCGGCACCCATTTCTCGAGGAACGGCTCCAGCGCGGCGACGGGGCGGACCGAATATTCGTCGTCGCTCTCCCTTGCGGCGGCCTCGACCGTCTCGTCGGTCTCGGCATCGCCGGTCAGCGGCAGCAGCGCCCATTCCTCATGCGCCTCGGTGCCGCCCACCAC
>JAGRMS010000167.1 GCA_020441135.1 Pseudooceanicola sp. | reverse complement strand
GATCGTCTCCCGCCGCATCGTCCGCGCCGCGACCGCGGCGCCCGTGATCGTCTCCCGCCGCATGGTCCGCGCTGCGGCGCCCGTGGTCGTCTCCGGCGGCGTCGTCCGCACCGCGCCCCCCGCCGTGCGATCCGCCGCCGTGGTCTCCGCCTGCGTGTCCACCACCTTCACCTCCACGCGCGTGCGCGGTGGCGATCCCGAGAGTGGACAAGCCGGTCAGGCTGAGACCGACGGGCGCAATGGCAAGAATGGCGCCTGCAATGAAGGCCCTGGTAAGCGGGGCGAAGTGAATGTTGAACATCTCGAAGTTCTCCTGTTGTGAAACCGCCGTCCGTCCGGCCCTTCACAGCTGCGCCTTCCATCGCCGCCTCGCCACCCCTGCGGGACTTTCGCGTCCCGCCATCGGACCTCTTCAGCCTGCATCATAGACGAAGGTCGTTGCCGGTCATCGGACCAAGGTCGGGCGATCCGCAGCGGCGGGCCGTCTTCGGACCTTCGTCGGACCGCCCGCCGGACCATTGCGCACCAACCGCCGGACCAGCGCCGGATGTGTTCGTCATCGCGGAGGCTTAGCCAGTGTCTACCAACCCAAGGACAGGAGAACGGACATGGACATTGCAAGAATCGACATTTTCGGAAGCGACATCACGGTGCGTTTCACCGACGGCTCGCGGGAGCGGATCGAGCGGGGCATCTACGAGCTGCGCGACGCCGACGGCGACCGGCTGGACCGGCATGACGCGACCGCCGACGACATCGCGCGCCTGAGTGCGGTGGCGTCGGACTGGGAAGACTCCGTCAAGCCGCTCGACGCCGTGGTGATCAAGGTCGAGGACATCCCCGGCCATCTCGACATCTACTACGACGACGGCCGCAAGGAAGAGATCGACTTGGGCGTCTACCAGATCAAGGACGCCGACAACCGGACCGTGTTCGAGCGTCCCGCGACGCAGGCGGACATGGACCGTCTCTTCAGCCTCGACCCGGGCGAGTTCGGCACCGGCGAAACCGCCGATATCGCGCCAATCGGCATCGCCGGCACCGCCGGTGACGATCGCCTGGAAGGAACCGCGCTGGCCGATGACATCACCGGGCTGGGCGGCAACGATCGCCTGCGCGGACGCGGCGGCGACGACACCGCCGACGGCGGCACCGGCGACGACCGTGTGCGGGGCGATGCCGGCAATGACGTGGTGCATGGCGGCGAAGGCAACGACAGGGTGCGCGGCGACGATGGCGACGACATGGTCTTCGGCGATGCGGGCGACGACCGGGTGCGCGGCGGCCGCGGCAACGACACCGTATCCGGCGGCGAGGGCAACGACCGGGTCGACGGGCAGGACGGCGATGACATCCTGAACGGCGACGCGGGGACCGACATCTACAACGGCGGCCTGGGGAACGACGTCTTTGTCTTCGCGGCCGATGGCGTCCGCGACGTGATCAAGGATTTCGAGGATGGCGCCGACCTCATCGACATCTCGGCCTTCGGCCTTGCCGATTTCGCGGCGCTGTCGATGACCCAGGTCTCGGTCGACCGCGTGCTGATCGACCTTGGCGGCGGAGACCTCATTGCGGTATCGGACGTCACCCTGGCCCAGCTCACGGCCGAGGACTTCATCCTTTGATCTGATCTGGTTCAGGATCACTTCGTCCGACCAAAGCCCGTATCTGTCGGCGCGGGACTATCCTAGACTGCGCCGACATTTCCGCCGAGAAAGGATCCGGCACGGTGCTGCCCGCCTGGACAAGGAACCTGACCCTCGCCACCCGCTTCGCAATGGCGGGTGGCGTTGTTCTTGTGCTTTCGGCCGCGCTTATCGGCCACTTTGCCGCCCGCAGGATCGAGGCGGCCGTGGTGCGCAGCACGGCCGATGCAACGGCGCTCTACATGGACAGCGTCGTGGCTCCGCTCGGACAGGAACTGAGCGAGGAAAACGATCTGTCTGCCGGCGCGCGACGGGCGCTATCGGAACTTCTGACGGGGACGCCCCTTGGTCAGCGGGTCATCTCGTACAAGCTGCGCAACCGGGACGGCGTCCTGGTTGCGGCCAGCGATACGGCTCTGATCGGCCGCGATTTCGGAGCGTCGGACGAAGTGGCCCGGGCCTTGGGCGGCGAGGTGGTCGCCACCTTCGAGGATCTCGAGGACGAAGAGGACAGCGGTGAGGCCGCTCTGGGCTTGCCGCTGCTCGAAATTTACAGCCCGATCCGCGCGGCCTGGTCAGGCGAGGTCATCGGGGTCGCAGAGTTCTACGAGGTGGCGACCGGCCTTGCCAACGACATCACCGAGGCGCGCCGCAACGTCTGGACGACGGTCACGCTGGTGCTGGGGTGCATCGGTGGCCTCCTCTATCTGATCGTGCTCCAGGGCAGCCGGACGATCGTGCGCCAGCAGGGTGAACTGGCCAGCCAGCTCGCCGATCTGCGCGCCCTCTCCGACCGGAACACGCAACTGCGCATTCGGATTCAGCAGGCGGCCGCGCGCGCCGCGGCGATGAACGAGACAGCCCTGCGCAGCATCGGAGCCGATCTGCACGACGGCCCGGCGCAATACATGGGCTATGCCGCCCTCCGCCTCGATTCCCTGCGGGCCCTGGCCCCCGGCGACGCGACCCAGCGCGAGATCGACGCGGTGATGACCTCTGTCCAGGACTCGATCCGGGAGATACGCCAGATTTCCCGCGGCCTGGCCCTGCCGGATATCGAGAACCGCAGTCCCTGCGAGATCCTGCGCGGCGTGGCCGAGGCGCATACCGGCCGCACCGGCGTCGAGGTGGCCGTCAGTTGCTCGCTGCCCGACTCGCTGCCTCTCGACCCGGCCCGGCGCATCTGCCTCTACCGCTTCGCCCAGGAGGGCCTGACCAACGCCTGGCGGCACGGACAGGGACTGGGCGTTTCGCTCTCTGCCGGTTTGGAAAAGGGCGCGATCCGCCTTGCGGTCCGCGACCGTGGGCCCGGTGTCGACGGCGGACGGTCGGAGGATGGCATGGGCCTGGCCGGCCTGCGCGACAGGGTCGAAAGCCTCGGCGGGACAGTTGTGCTGCGCGACCGGGATGACGCGCCCGGCGCCGAACTCGTCATGGAAATGGAGTAGGACATGTCAGACAGAATCCGCATCGTCGTCGCTGACGATCATCCTCTTTACCGCGAGGGCGTCGTGCGGTGCCTGGACGAGGATCCTGATTTCACGGTGGTCGGACAGGCGGACGATGCCCGGTCCGCCATCGAGATCGTGACGCGGGAGCGCCCGGATGTGGTTCTGCTGGACCTCTCGATGCCCGGCGGGGGCGGCATGGCCGCCCTGAAGGCGATCCGCGGGCTGGACCCCGCTCCGGTCGTTGCCATGCTGACTGTCTCGGAAAACGATGACGATGTCCTGCAGGCCCTGAAGGCAGGCGCCCTCGGCTACGTCCTCAAGGGCGTCGGCGGCCGCGATCTGCTGGCGATCGTCCGCGATCTGGCGGCCGGACGATCCTACGTCTCGCCGACGCTCGCGGCGCAGATCCTCAACGCGATGCGGGACGGCCCACGCCAGCCCGCCCACCCCGTGGACGGCCTGAGCAAGCGCGAGCAGGATATTCTGCGCCTCGTTTCCGGCGGGCTCTCCAACAAGGAAGTCGGGCGAGAGCTCGACCTTCAGGAGAAGACAGTCAAACACTACATGACGGCGATTCTTCAGAAGCTTCACGTCCGCAACCGCACCGAAGCTGCCCTGATCGCGCGTGACCATTGGAACAACTGATCGCGACAGAATTGAACTGTCCGTTCCACGAAGATCCCGCATCGCGGCATTGAACCTGGCGAAACGCATGGCGCCAGGGCGCGTCGGGTTTCGACCGGGGAGAGGGGCTAGGCGCGCTGAACCCGGCAGGCGCAGAACCAACGCAGACATCCGCGGAAGGGATGCGCCGGAACCGGGCCCAGGGGATAGGCGGTGTCGCGGGGCCCGCGGGCGTCGAAGCGGCCGAGGGTTCCAGGGCGGCCGATCTGTTTCATGTGCCCCTTGGGTGGCGTTTGCGCGCTGCGCGTTTTGCGCCGGATCAAGGTCAGACCGGAAAGGGCGACACACCGATCACGGAGGCGTGCAGGTGCAGGGCTGCGGCCCAGGTCAGCAGTCCGATGGCGGCGCGGCTCGCAAGCACAGATGCGTTGGAGCGGAGCCAGGTCCGGTCGCCCAGCGGCTTGAGTGAAAGGATCGAGGTCGCATCGAGAAACGTTGCGGCACGCGGGCCGAGGGCCATTCGGGCCTGCCTGTCGAAGGCAGGGATCGCGGCCAAGGCCATGATCGTGAAACTGCCGAAGAGGATCACATGGGCGAGATCGCCGTTTGGCACCAGGTGTGCCCCGGCCCAGATCGCCAGCGCGAGAAACAGCGGGTGACGTGAGACGGCCGCAAACCCGGGCCTGTCGGGATCGAAGGGGGACTTGCGGCTGCCCCCCAGGGTGAAGGGATTGTGCAGGCCGATACCGCATGAGATCAACACGGCCGCGACGGGCAGCGCGATGTTCGGCACCCACCGGGTCCACGGCATCTGCGGCCAGAGTTCCACATAGGGCGCGCGCCCTGCGGCCACGACCACCCAGACAAGCAGACCGACGGAAATCAGGCCGTAGGTCGCGAAATACACCCGCCGGCCGACCTTGCCGATCAGCCGGTCCCGCAACCCGCAGACGCGCGGCAGGAAGTGGCTGGCCACGAAGACCGCCAGCGCGAGGCAGTATTCCGTCCATCCGGTCATCAGCCTTCGGCCTTCTCCATCAGTCGCACTATGTGACAGGCGAAGGCGTAGGTTGCGGGAAGGCCAATGACCAGCCCCCCGGCGGCGGACTGCCAGGGTGTCAGCACCGGCCAGCCGAGCCAGGATCCGATAAGCGAGGCAAAGAAGAGGTTCACGCCCATGGCCCCGGCGCCGAACGGGTAGAGCGCGGCGAGAAGCTTCGGGGAGGGTCTCATCGTCGGCTCACCAGCATCTGGACGGCGACCAGCGACAGGACCAGCGCGATGGATCCGACGAAGAACCAGAATTCGGCGGTTTCGGTCTGCGGTTGCGGGATGGGTCGGTCGAAGGCTTCCGCAAGGGCGGTCGTGGGCAGGGGCAGGGCGATGGTCAGGAGTCGTTTCATCTCAGGTCTCCATGGTCAGGGTCTGATAGATTTCGGGCAGGGCGCGGGGCAGGCGTTCGGGATGCGGCAGCAGGGTAAAGCCGGCGCGCCCGAAGATACGGGCGAACCAGTCCTGCCCTTCCTGATCGACGATGACGCCGTGTACCGCCTGGCCGAGCGCGCGGGCCTCGCGGACGGCCATGCGGCTGTCCTCGATCCCGTGCTGGCCTTCGTAATGGTCGAGGTCGTTCGGTTTGCCGTCGGTCAGCACCAGCAGCAGGCGGCGGGTTGTGCTCTCATCGGCCAGCCGGGCGGAAACATGGCGGATCGCGGCGCCGAGCCGGGTGTAGTGGCCCGGGGTCAGGCCGCCGATGCGGGCGGTAACGTCGCCGCACATCGGTTCTTCGAACGTCTTGGCGCGATGCAGGAAGACCCGGTCGCGGCGAAGCGAGGAGAACCCCCAGATGCCAAGGCGGTCGCCGGCGGTGTCGATGCCTTCGGCCAGCGAGGACAGGGCTTCGCGGGCGACTTCGATGACGGAGGTGTCGCCGATGGCGGCCTCGGTCGAGCGGGAGCAGTCCATCAGGATTGCCACCGACAGGTCGCGCGCCACGGGGCGGCCTGCCTGCCAGACCCGGTCCGATCCTTCCTGCCCGCAGGCGATATCGGTGCGCGAAGTGACAAGCGCGTCGAGGTCCAGATCCTCGCCGTCGATCTGCCTCGGCAGAATGACGCGGCGCGGATGGAGCGGGGCGAACTGGCGTTTGACACGGGCCACGAGCCGCGGGTCGGGGACGTATTCGGCGCGAGGTTTCGCGGGGGCCTCCAGCACTCGGGTATGGGCGGACATGTAGGCGCCGGTGCGGCGGTTCCACTCGGGGTAGACGAATTTGCCCGCCAGCATCTCGTGTTCAGCGTCCTGGGGCGACAGGTCCAGCGACAGGCGCAGCCGGGTGGCGGCGCGTTTCACATGCTGGGAAAAGGTCAGGTAGTCCTGGTCCTCGGCGGCTTTGGCGGCATTGTCCTGGTCGTCGTCATCGACCATGCGATTGATGTTCAGGCTCTCGGCCCAGGACATGATCGTCTCGAAACGGTGAATGATGAAACCGTCGTTGCGATTGGCCTGATCGCGGTCTTCGCGCCGTGCTTCCTTCCGGCTCGGCACGGCGAAAGCCTCGGCCTTCCCCGGCTCCTCGGCGGTTTCGGACGCGCCGTTGCCGAGGGTGAGCGGCAGGAAGCGGAGCCAGATCGGCACCGGGGCATAGCTGCGATAGCCGCGCGGTGCGGGGGCGTCGATTGCCTCGATCCCGCCGCGTTGGCAACCGATCTGGTCGAGGATCATCCGCTCGATCGACGCCTCATGGCGCGGCAGGTTGCTGCGCCCGCGCAGCGCGCAAAGCTCGAGGCAGAGCGCGTGATACGCGTTGCGAAGACCCGGGCAGGCCCGGAAGGCACGGTCCATCGCGGCTTCGTTGGCGGCGATCTGGGACAGGTCGTTTCGATAGGGATCCTTCTGCCGTTCCGGAACCCGCGCGCAAGCGGCGATGGCGGCAAGCCACAGGTAGGCGGCGCGGTTCAACCCTGGGGTCGAGAAGACGTCGATCACCGGCGGCAGGCGCAGGCGGTCGCCGTCGAAATCGGCGACATGCACCATTTCGCGCGGGGTGCCGACCCGGCGCAGCAAGCCGGGCCGGTGGTCGGACGAGGCCAGCGGCGATGCCACGATCTCGACCCCCGCCGACCCGCCAAGCGCGCGGTAAAGCGCGACGAGAGAGGCGCGCATGGCGTCGAAGCAGACGGCGCGTTCGGCATCCGGCGCGGCCCTCTGCGTGGCCAGGTCGTGCCAGAGGTTGCCAACGGTTTCCTCCGGCTCCATGAGGTCGAGAAGGTGGATCATGACGTCATCCCCAGACGGCGGTGGCGAGGTCGCGCAGGGCCTGTTGCACGTCCGGCTCGTCGGACAACGGCTCGACGATGGCGGCCTGAAGGGCCCGGTCGACGGGCATTCCCCTGGCAATCATCGTGGCGGCGTAGATCAGGAGACGGGTGGACACGCCTTCCTCCAGGTCCATGCCGGACAGGTTGCGAATGCCGCCGGCCAGCCGGACAAGCGCCTTCGCGCGGTCCGCGTCCAGTCCGCTTTCTCGCATCACCACCGGAATTTCCACCTCGGGGGCCGGAAAGTCGAAGCTGATGGAGACAAATCGCTGCCGGGTCGAAGGCTTCAGCTTTTTCAGGATATTCTGGTAGCCGGGGTTGTAGCTGGCCACGAGCATGAAGTGCGCGGGCGCCACGAGTTCCTCGCCGGTCTTGTCGATGACCAGCCGCCGACGATCGTCGGTCAGCGGGTGCAGGACGACGGTCACGTCCTTGCGGGCCTCGACCACCTCGTC
>JAGRMS010000166.1 GCA_020441135.1 Pseudooceanicola sp. | reverse complement strand
CTACGATGGCGACGTGCAGTCGGATACCGTGGCGCAGGGCTTCGGCTCGCTTGGCCTGATGACCTCGGTGCTGATGACGCCCGATGGCAAGATCGTGGAGGCCGAGGCGGCGCATGGCACCGTGACGCGCCACTATCGCCAGCACCAGAAGGGCGAGCAGACCTCGACCAACTCGGTTGCGTCGATCTATGCCTGGACCGGCGGCCTGAAGCACCGCGCCAAGCTGGACGGCAACGACGCGCTGATGAACTTCGCGACGACGCTGGAGAAGGTCGTGGTGCAGACCGTCGAGGACGGCGACATGACCAAAGACCTCGCCCTGCTGGTCGGACCGGAACAGAAGTGGCTGACGACGATGGGCTACCTGGAGAAGGTGGACGAGAACCTGAACAAGGCTCTGGCCGGTTGATCCGGTCTGGCGCGCCCCTGCAACGGGGCGCGCCGACTGTTTTTAAAGGAACTGGAAGGTGATGTCCGTGTCGTCGAGCACGACTCCGGTCAGGGTCACCGAGGTCGCGTTCCCGAAGCTGACCAGGGTGTCGCCACCCGAGGACGTCACCGAGACCGAAGCCGGATTGCCGCCGCGCATGTCGATCAGCAGGATGTCCTGCGCCGCGTCGAAGTCGGTGATGCGATCCTCGCCACTTTGATTGCGGACGAAGTGGAAGGTGTCGAGGCCTGACCCGCCGGTCATCACGTCGTTGCCCAGCCCGCCTTTCAGCAGGTCGTCGCCGCCGTTGCCGAACAGCCGGTCGTTGCCCAAGCCGCCGCCGATGATGTCGTTGCCGCCGCCGCCCTTGAGGGTGTCGTTGCCATCGCCGCCGCCGAGACCGTCGTCGCCGGTGCCGCCGATCAGCACGTCTTCGCCGTCGCCGCCGCGCAGCGCGTCGTTGCCCGAGCCACCGAGCAGCCTGTCGTCGCCCGCCGCGCCGAAGATCCGGTCGTCCCCGCCGCGCCCGTCGATCCTGTCGTTGCCGTCGAGGCCGAGCAGGCGGTCATGGCCGCCGAGGCCGCCGAGGGTGTCGTCGCCCGCGCTGCCGACAAAGCGGCCCGAGTCGCCCGTGACCTCGAAATAGGCAAGCCGCAACGTGTTGTGGTCGCCGGATTCGTCGGTATAGCCCAGCACGATACGACCATCGGGCAGTTCGGTGAGGACCGGGTTGGCCTGCTTGCCGGCGTCGGAAATGCTGCCCTGCCTGCGGGTTTCCAGCGTGCCGTCGGCATCGAAGAGCAGGATGTCGACGCCGGTGGTGCTGCCGGTCCGGTCGGGATCGGTGATCGCCATGGCAAAGCGGCCATCGGACAGCCCGATCATGTCGAATTCCGCCAATTCGCTGTCGAGGGCGAAGTCGAAGGTTGAAGGAATGACTTTATCGGGCTGATAACCGTTATCGTCTGCGTAATTGTCGAAGATCGTAACAACGAAATTCGATCCGGTGCCGCCGCGTTCGATCCGGCCAACGGCAAAACCGCCGCCGGCAAGCGCGGCGATTTCCAGGTTGCCGTCGGCGGCGGTGCGGTTGAGCGTGAATTCGAGCGGGGCGTAGACGCCCTCGAAGCCGGTCGGAACGTCGAACTGGCTGCCGTACAGGGTGAGGTTGATCTGGCTCGCCCCGACCGAGGCGGTGATGATGTTGCCATTGGCGAGCTGCGCCATGTCGTCGACCGGGCCCAGGGGGCCGGGGTTAGGCACGCCGCTGAAGTTGAAGACCGAGGAACTGCCGCCTTCCATCAGCACGGCGAAGCGGTTGTTGCTGAGCGCGACAATCTCGCTGAGCACCTGGGACGATTGCTGGTTGGAGGAATCCCGAACCATGTCGATCGAGATGGACCCGGTCTGCCGCCCATCGGCGCTGAACGAGCGGATGAAGGTATCGGGGTCGAGCGGGTTGTCGCCGGGCGCGAGAGTGGAGACATACCCTACCGCAAAGGCACCGTTGGTCAGGGCCACGACCTGGGGACGGTCCTGCGTGTAGGGTCCGAAGGTGTTGATCTGGAGGATGTCGCTGACCGGCACGCCGTCCCCGGTCAGGATCCGGGCGAAGATCGCGCCGTCGGTGTCGTCGAAACCGTCGGTCGGCACGACAAGGACTTCGGACCAGGTGACGACAAGATTGCCGTTGCTCAGCACCGTAATGTCGGGATCGGTACCGCCGGGGCCTATGCCTGCGGATTCCAGGAAGAGTTCAATATTCGTTGCGCGCAATGGCATGACGGTTCGCCTCTATGGTTTGGTTGCTCGATTTTTCGGCATCTGATTGGCGCTGGCTTTTGGTGTCAATTGCCAATTCGCCTGCAACCGAAAGTTGCAAGCGACAGGGGCAATTTGCCCACACCGGTCACGCGGCGCGGGCTTTGGCGGGGATCGGGCGGAAGGTGGCGGTGGCGACGGTATCGGCGAGGAAGCGGCAGACGGTGCCGGTTGGCACCTCGGTCCAGTCGTCGGCATCGCGTTCCAGCGGCTCGGAGACGACCATGAACCCCTTCTTTTCGTCGCAGTAGCGGTAGTAGAGCGAGGGCGCGGCGGCGTCGGAGGCGTAGCGGACAGCCCAGAGCCCCTGCCCGTCCGACCAGGCGGCGGAGAGGCGCAGGAGCGGCGCGGCGGCGTGGCGTTCGGACAAGGCGAGCATCTGCGCGGCGGCGCGGGCCATGGCGCCGATGGGGTCGTCGTCGAGGCCAAGCCCGAGGGCGTGCAGGAAGATCGCCTCGCTGTCGGTCGCGCCCTTGCGCATGGGGTAGAGCGCGTCGTCGATGCCCATGTCGGCCTGCTTGCGGAAGCCGTCGAAGCCGCCGACCTGGCCGTTGTGCATGAAGCTCCACCGTCCGACGGCGAAGGGGTGGCAGTTGTTGCGGCTGATTGCCGAGCCAGTGGAGGCGCGCACATGGGCGAGGAACAGCGGCGAGCGCACCTGGCGGGCCACGGCGGCGAGGTTGGGGTCGGACCAGGCGGGATAGACGTCGCGGTAAAGCCCCGGTTCGGGGCGGTGGTCGTACCAGGCGACGCCGAAGCCGTCGGCGTTGACCGCGCTGGGGCAGCGTTCGGCCTGGTGGCTTTGCACGATCAGGGAATGGCCGGGGCGGCTGACGATCTCTTCGAGAAAGATCGGCCGGCCGATCCAGGCGGCCCAGCGGCACATTCAGCGGCCCCGGTTGTGAGTGCGCTGGTACATCTCGGCGATCATCGTGCTGGCCGTGCGTTCGAACAGGCAGGGGATGGCGGCATGAACCAGCGCGGCGCAGGCGGCGCCGAAGAGGCGAAGAGAGAACCCGCCGGCGAAACGGGCGTGTTCGAGATAGCTTTCGTCCACGCTGTGCGGGTGGTCGAGGAAGACACGGGTGATCATGTGACGCTCCTTGTTCGGGATGGTTGGCACATTAATCCGGCATCTCCGGGCGTTTATCCCAAAGTTGAGGCGATTCGGGTTGCTGTTGGGATTGTATCCCCCAATAGTGACCATCATGAGGACATTCGATGACCTGGACCGGAAAATTCTGCACCATTTGCAGAAAGATGCGTCGATCGCGCTGGAGGAGCTGGGCGCCCGTGTCGGCCTGTCGCGCAACGCCTGCTGGCGGCGGGTGAAGGCGCTGGAAGAGGCGGGCGTGATCCGCGCGCGGGTGACGCTGCTGGACCCGGACGCGCTGGGGCTGGGGCTGACGGTCTTCATCCTCGTGCGCACCAGCCGCCACGATCCCGAATGGCTAGACACCTTCGCCGCCGCGACGCGGTCGATGCCCGAGATCCTCGGGGCCTACCGGATGACGGGCGAGCTGGACTACCTGATCCGGGCGCGGGTGGCGGACGTGGCGGGGTATGACCGGCTGTATCGCGCGCTGATCCGCAAGGTCGAGATGTCGGACGTGTCGTCCAGTTTCGTGATGGAAGAGATCAAGGAGACGACGGAACTGCCGCTGTAGCGTCATAGTCGTGGACCCAGCCGAAATCCGGCGGCGGCACCAGGCCGGAGCGGAGCGCCAGTTGCGCCACCTGCCTGAGCGGTGTCCTCAGGTGAAAGCGCCAGGCGTTCCGGCCGGCGGCGGCGACGACCGCCTGCGCGCGGGGTTTGCGCAAGGCTTCGTAACGGTCGAGCCCCTGCCCCCTTGCCAGGCACGCTGCCAGCACCCAGGCGTCTTCCAGCGCGAGGCAGGCCCCCTGGGCGAGGAAGGGCAGCGTCGGATGCGCAGCGTCGCCCAGCAGGGCGACGCTGCCGCGGTGCCAGCGGTCTGCGACGGGGTGCAGGTGCAGGGCCCAGAGGTGGGCCGCGTCGACACGCTCCAGCGCGGCCCGCGCCGCGCCGCCGAAGCCCGCGAATCGCGCGCGCATGTCGGTGGGGTCGCCCGCCTGCCGCCAGCTGTCGTCCGTCCAGTCGCGGCGTTCCTCGACGGCGACGATGTTGAGCAGCCGGCCGCTGCGCAGGGGATAGAGGACCATATGCCGCCCCGGCCCCATCCAGAGCTGCGCAACCGCGGGTTCGCCCCGCGCCGGGACCAGCGCGCGCCAGGCGACCTGGCGGGTGAAGCGCGCCTGCGAGGGGCCGTTGACGAAGGGGCGCGTGACGCCGTGGACGCCATCGGCTCCGATCAGGACGTCGACGGTTTCCGAGGCGCCGTCGGCAAAGTCGATCCGGTTGCCTTCCACGGCTACCGCGCGGCGGCCCAGTTCCAGCACCACGCCGCGCGCCGCTGCACGCGAGCGCAGCGCCGCGAGCAGGTCGGCGCGGTGGACATACCACGTCGGCCCCGCCGCGGGCGGCGGCACCGTCAGCACCAGCCGCCCCCGTGCCCAGTCGCGCAGTTCGGTTCCGTGCGACTGCACCGGCGCGGGCAGCGGCACGCCAAGCGCCTGCAACACGCGCACACCGTTGCGGCTGATCTGGATGCCGGCGCCGACCTCGGCCAGCTCGGGGGCCTGCTCGATGACCCGGACGGACAGCCCGCATTGCGACAGCGCGCAGGCCAACGCCAGCCCGCCGATCCCGGCCCCGAGCACCGTCACATCGGCCATGCACACCCCCGCAAGCAAAAGCGCCAGGGCATTTCGCCCCGGCGCCCCGAAAATTCATGCGCAAGCAACGGCTTAGTCGTCGCGATGCACCTTCTCGCGGCGCTCGTGACGCTCCTGCGCCTCGAGGCTCATGGTGGCGATGGGGCGCGCGTCGAGCCGCTTCAGCGAGATCGGCTCGCCCGTCACTTCGCAGTATCCGTATTCGTTTTCGTCGATCCGGCGCAGCGCGGCGTCGATCTTGGCGACCAGTTTGCGCTGGCGGTCGCGGGTCCGCAGTTCCAGCGCGCGGTCGGTTTCCTCGCTGGCGCGGTCGGCCATGTCGGGAATGTTGCGGGTGCCGTCCTGCAGCCCTTCGATGGTGTCGCGGCTGTCTTCGAGCAGCTCGGCCTTCCAGTTCAGCAGCTTCCTGCGGAAGTATTCGATCTGCCTGTCGTTCATGAAAGGTTCATCTTCGGCCGGACGGTACTCGCTAGGCAGGAAAACGTCCTGTTTCATTTCCACTCCCTTGGATTGACCCAAAACATCGGACATGACACTTCCTTGGAACAAGGGGTCCCCACTGGCGCTGCGTTTAACCGAGCGGTTTGCGATTGTCACTACACAATAGCACCGTCTTCGCGCTAAACCCCAGATGCTGGCGGGGCAGCCCGGCCGGGTAACAAGGGATTGGGATGGCATGAGATTTCAGGGCACCAGCGAATATGTGGCGACCGACGACCTGACCATCGCGGTGAACGCCGCGGTGACGCTGGAGCGGCCGCTGCTGGTGAAGGGCGAACCGGGCACGGGCAAGACCGAACTGGCGCGGCAGGTCGCCTCGGCGCTGGGGATGGAGATGATCGAGTGGAACGTCAAGTCCACCACCCGGGCGCAACAGGGCCTTTATGAATACGATGCCGTCAGCCG
>JAGRMS010000165.1 GCA_020441135.1 Pseudooceanicola sp. | reverse complement strand
AGGCCTGGGTCGACGCGATGAAGCCCGTCTGGGCGCAGTTCGTGGGCGACGTCGGCCAGGAAAACATCGACGCCGCGCAGGCGATCAACGCCGGGCTCTGACCGGATCTGACGGATCGTTGTCCGGCCCCCCCGTATCGGGGGCCGGACGACACGCGCGTTTTCGGCTGACCGGGGGAGCCAGCATGTCTTCGCACTACCAATCCTCGTCCGCGCTGGGACGTTTCGTCCATGAATTCGAGGAAACCGCCATCGCGGTGATCCTTGGCGCGATGACCATCATCACCTTCATCAACGTGGTGCTGCGCTACGGTTTCCAGACCGGCCTGACCTGGGGGCTGGAGCTGACCACCTTCCTGTTCGCCTGGCTGGTGCTGCTGGGGGTGAGCTATGCCGTCAAGGTCACGGCGCACCTTGGCGTGGACGCGATCACCAACATGCTTGCGCCGAAACCGCGCAAGGCGCTGGCGCTGGTCGCCGCGGCCTTCTGCCTGCTTTACGCGGTGTTCCTGATGAAGGGGGCCTGGGACTACTGGGCCAATTTCGCCAACCTGCCGCAGACAACGGGGCGCTGGTTCCCGACCGGGTTCGAGGAGATGAAGCGGACCTCGTACCGGGGCTGGTACGAGGTGCTGGAAGTGCCGATGCCGGAGTGGCTGCGCTGGATCGAGCCCTTGATGAACGACGGGGACAAATACGAGAAGATCCCGCGCTTCATCCCCTATTTCATCCTGCCGCTGGGCATGGCGCTGCTGCTGTTCCGCCTGGTCCAGGCGACGGTGCGCATCGCCACCGGGCGGTCGCAGAGCCTGATCGTCAGCCACGAAGCCGAGGACGCCGTCGCCGACGTCGCCCACATGAACCGGGACAACTAAGTCATGGAAGTTGCTGTTCTCTTCCTCGTCACCGTGGGCCTGATGCTGATCGGCGTGCCGATTGCCATCTCGCTCGGCCTGTCGTCGATCCTGTTCCTGCTGGCCTTGTCGGATACCTCGCTGTCCTCGGTCGCGGGCACGCTGTTCAACGCGATGTCCGGGCATTACACGCTGCTGGCGATCCCGTTCTTCATCCTCGCCTCGTCGTTCATGTCGACCGGGGGCGTGGCGAAGCGGATCATCCGGTTCTCCATCGCCTGCGTCGGCCACATGCGGGGCGGGCTGGCGATTGCCGGGGTCTTTGCCTGCATGCTGTTCGCGGCCCTGTCGGGGTCGTCGCCCGCGACGGTGGTCGCCATCGGGTCCATCGTCATCATGGCGATGCGGCAGGCGGGCTATACCAAGGACTTCGCCGCGGGGGTGATCGCCAATGCGGGCACGCTTGGCATCCTGATCCCGCCGTCCATCGTGATGGTGGTCTATGCCAGCGCCACCGACGTCTCGGTCGGGCGGATGTTCCTGGCGGGGGTGATCCCGGGCATCCTCGCCGGGGTGATGCTGATGGCGACGATCTACATCATGGCCGTCGTGAAGAACATGCCGAAGGGCCGGTGGCAGGGCTGGGGCGAGGTCTTCGCCAGCTTCCGCGACGCCTTCTGGGGGCTGATGCTGATCGCCATCATCATGATCGGCATCTACGGCATCCCCGGCATCACCGAGGCGATCTTCACCCCGACCGAGGCGGCGGCGGTGGCGGCGGTCTATGCCTTCGTCATCGCCTGTTTCGTCTACCGCGACATCGGGCCGCTCAAGGAAACGGAGGGGCGGCCCCGGCGCAGCCTGCTGACCGCGCCCCATGCGCTGGTGACGGCCTTCGTCCACCGCGACACGCGGGACACGATGTTCGAGGCGGGCAAGCTGACCGTCACGCTGATGTTCATCATCGCCAACGCGCTGATCCTGAAGCATGTGCTGACCGACGAGCAGGTTCCCCAGCACATTGCCGGGATGATGCTGTCGGCGGGCTTCGGGCCGGTCATGTTCCTGGTGATCGTGAACGTGATCCTGCTGATCGGCGGGCAGTTCATGGAACCGTCGGGGCTGATCGTCATCGTCGCGCCACTGGTCTTCCCGATCGCCATCGAGCTGGGCATCGACCCGATTCACCTGGGTATCATCATGGTCGTGAACATGGAGATCGGGATGATCACGCCGCCGGTGGGGCTGAACCTCTTCGTCACCAGCGGCGTGGCGGGGATGTCGATGATGGCGGTGGTGCGGGCGGCGCTGCCGTTCCTGGCGGTGCTTTTCGTCTTCCTGATCATGGTGACCTATATCCCCTGGCTGTCGACGGTGCTGCCGACGGCGGTGATGGGGCCAGAGATAATCGTGAAGTAGCCGGTTCAACGGCTACGCCTGCGCCGCTCCTTCGGGGGCGGCGTTTTTCATTGAGCCGAGAGGGCGGCGACGATGGGGGCGAAATCGGCGGCCTTGAGGCTGGCGCCGCCGACGAGGGCGCCGTCGACGTCCGGGACGGCGAAGATTTCGGCGGCATTGGCGGCCTTGACCGACCCGCCGTACAGCAGGGGGACAGGCTGGCCGGCGTCGCCGTAGCGGGCGGTCAGCAGGCGGCGCATGTGGGCGTGGATTTCGGCGATCTGGTCCAGCGTGGCGACCTTGCCGGTGCCGATGGCCCAGACGGGTTCGTAGGCGACGACGAAGCGGGCGTCGTCGGGCAGGGAGCCGCTCAGTTGTTCCGCGATGACGTCGAGGGCCCGGGCCGCTTCGCGCTGGGACAGGGTTTCCCCGACGCAGACGATGGGGGTCATACCGGCGGCTTGGGCCGCGCCGGCCTTGGCGCGCACCTGGGCGTCGGTCTCGCCATGATCGGCGCGGCGTTCGGAGTGGCCGAGGATGACGTGGCTGGCCCCGGCGTCGATGAGCATGGCGGCCGAGATGTCGCCCGTATGCGCGCCGGAGGCGGCCGCGTGGCAGTCCTGCGCACCGATCTTGAGATAACGGCCCCGGACGGCTTCAGCGGCGCGGTGCAGCAGGGTCGCGGGAAGGCAGACCAGCACGTCGCAGGAAGGGTCCGGCTGCGCCGTCAGCAGGGCCGTCAGCTCGGCAAGGGCGTCGCCGGTGCCGTTCATCTTCCAGTTGCCTGCCGCCAGCTTGCGCCGCATCTCTGCTTCTCCTTCAGATCGGCAGATAGCGCACATCGGCGCCGTCGGGCAACGCATTGTCGCCGGCGGGACGGACCACCAGCGCGTTCGCAACGGCAAGAACGCCCAGCAAGGCACTGTCCTGGTTATCGAAAACCCGGGCCGCGCCGTTTTCGACCACAGCGCGCATGTAATGGTCGCGCGGGCCGTTGGGGCCTAGCGCGCCGGTCAGCCTGGCGGTGTGCAGGTCGGGGACCGCGGTGCCAAGGCCCAGCATCGCGCGGATCATCGGCACCAGGAAAAGGTGCCCGCAGACCATCGCCGAGACCGGGTTGCCCGGCAGGCCGACCATCGCCGCGTCGCCCATGCGCCCGGCCATCAGCGGTTTGCCGGGGCGCATGGCGATCTTGTAGAAGGAGCGTTCCATCCCGAGGTCCGCCGCCACCTGGCCCACCAGATCGTGGTCGCCCACTGAGGCGCCGCCGATGGTGACGATCAGGTCGGCGCCGCGCGCCAGCCCGAAGGCGGTGTCCAGCGAGGCGTGGGTGTCGCGGGCGATGGGGAGCAGACGGGCTTCGGCCCCGGCCTCGTCCAGCATGGCCTTGAGGCCGAAGGTGTTGGAGGCGATGATCTGGTCGGGGCCGGGGGTTTCGCCGGGCATCACCAGTTCGTCGCCGGTCGAGATCAGCGCGACCACCGGCTTGCGCGTCACCGGCACGAAGGGAATATTCATCGAGGCGAGCAGGGCGATGTCCTGCGGGCGCAGGCGGCGGGGCGCGGCCATGGCGGTGCCGGTGCGGAAGTCGCCCCCGGCGCGGCGGATGTTGTCGTTGGTCCCGGGGTCGTCCGAAATGGTGATGAGGTCGCCATTGCGGCTGACATCCTCCTGGATCACCACGAAATCCGCGCCTTGCGGCACCGGGGCGCCGGTGAAGATGCGCACCGCTTCCCCGGCCTTCACGCTGCCGGCGAACCCGTGGCCCGCGGCGGATTCGCCGATCACGCGGAACATCGAATCCTTCTGCGCCTCGGTCGCCTTGACGGCGTAGCCGTCCATCGAGGAGGCATCGAACGGCGGCTGGTCGCGCCGCGCCGTCACCTCGCGGGCGAGGGTGCGGCCATTGGCCTGCAACAGGGGGACGGTCTCGACCGGCAGCGGCGCCACCAGGTCGAACAGCAGGGCGCGGGCCTCGGCGACGGTGATCATGCCTCGTAGCGTCCCGACTTGCCGCCGTCCTTGAGGATCACGCGGATGCCGCCGATTTCCATCGCCTTGTCGACGGCCTTCACCATGTCGTAGACGGTGAGCGCCGCGGTGCTGACGGCGGTCAGCGCCTCCATCTC
>JAGRMS010000164.1 GCA_020441135.1 Pseudooceanicola sp. | reverse complement strand
ACATGAAGGTGCCCGACTTCACGAGGTCGAACTCGTAGACATAGGTCTTGCCCGGCGGGATCGCCGGGTGGCTGAGGCCCCCGACCCCGTCCATGCCCGAGGGCAGGATCATGCCGTGCCAATGCACCGAGGTATGCTCGGGCAGCCGGTTGGTGACATAGATGCGCACCCGCTCGCCCTCAACCGCCTCGATGGTCGGCCCTGTCGACTGCCCGTTGTAGCCCCACAGGCGGGCGACCATGCCCTCGGCCATGATCCGCTCCACCGGTTCGGCGACGAGGTGGAACTCCTTCACGCCGCCGTTCATCCGCCAGGGCAGCGACCAGCCGTTCAGCGTCACGACCGGGTTGTAGTCGAACCCGTCGGCCGGGCGCGGCGGCACCTGCGTGGCCGGGCTGTCCGTCGTCGCAAGCTCGGGAAGGTCGCGAAACCGGGTTTCGGCCGCCGCCGCCGAGGCCAGCACGGCCCCGGCCCCGATGCCCGCGCCAAGCAATTGTCTGCGGTTCATCATTCCTCGTCTCCTTCCGACCCGAATGTGTTGACCGTTCCGCCCCAGATCGCGGCCGTGACCATCGTCTCTGCAAGCCAGTAGTCCCGCTTCGCACGCGCCGCGCCCAGTTCGGCCTCCAGCCCGTCGCGGGTGTCTTCCAGCAGCTCGAACGTCGAGGTGATCATCCCGTTGTAGGATTTCAGCGCCTCTTCATCGATCCGCCGACGAAGCGGCAGGACCGTATCGCGCCAGTGCCGGGCCACCGCGTGCTTGCCCGTCACCGCCATATGCGCCGCCCGCGCCTCGGCGCGCGCGTCGATGGCCGCCTGCGCCAGCCGGTTGGCCGCGCGCATGTAGGTCAGCGCGCCCCGGCGCGAGGCCATTTTCGCCGTGTCATGAAGCGGTATCTGGAACGCGACATCGACAACCGGCGACGTCTCGGTCTTGCCGTTCTGCCGCTCGGTCTCGAAACCGGCCATGATCTCGATGTCCGATACCATCCGGGTCTGGCCGGTCAGCCGGTATTCCGCCGCGACGGCCTGAAGTTCGATCCGGCCCGCCGCCAGGTCGACCCGGTTGGCAAGCGCCAGGCTCTCGATGTCGGCCCGCGACCTCGGGCGTGCGGGAAGGCCGGGAAGCGCGTCGGGAACGTAAAAGGCGACGTCGCTGCCGGACAGGCCCATCAGGCGCGCGAGGCGCTCCTTGGCAAGTTGCGCCTCCAGCCTGGCATCCGCCAGTTCGGCGGCGATTTCCGCCGTGAAGGCGTGTTCCCTTGCCTGGTCCGCGGCATTCATCGCCCCGGTGCGCCCCAGCTCGGTGGCAAGCTCCGACGCCGCGTTGGCCGCATTCTGCGCACGGGCGATGATCGCCGCGGCCTCGAAGGCCGCAACCGCGTCGATCCAGGCCCGGCGCGTCGTGACGGCATGTTCCACGGTCGCCCCCGCTGCCGCCAGCTGCGCCTGCTCGAAGCGCAACGCAGCCACCTGCGACCGCGGCCTTGCCGTCGCTGCATCCACGACCGCCGTGATCAGGGTCGCTTCCAGGCTGCGGGTGACATCGCCCGCCAGCCCGGAAACGGACAGGCCAAGCGATGGCACCGACCCCAGCGCCGCCTGCCAGAGATCGGCAGCGGAGAGGCCCAGGTCGGCATAGGCCGCCTGCAACCCGCGATTGTTGATCAGGCCGGCCTGCGCGGCCGTGTCCGCGGTGATGGTCTTGCCCTGGATCAACTGCTTCACCCGCGCTTCGGCCGCGGCGATCTGCGTCGCGTCCTGGTGCCACGCGGGCGTGCCCACCTGCGCCCGCCGCGCGGTCTCGGCAACCGAGGCAAAGCCTGCACGGGGGGCGCTCGCACGGTCGACCAGCGCGGTATCGGCGCAAGCCGCGACAAGACCCAGGCTGACGAGCGGCAGAACAACGATGCTCCGCATGGTCAGCCCCCCGCCTGGGCGTCATTGACGCCCCGCCAGTCGCCCGGCTCGACAACACGATAGCCCGGGTAGGCCACGCGTGGCCCCGGCGGAGCGGCGTGGAGCCGCCGAGGGCCGGCAGGGTCAAGGACGTCAGCCCCGGAGGGCAGCGGATCGAGCGGTGAACAAGCCGCCAGAACCAACGGCACGATGGCCGCCATAGCAATTTTCATTCGGATTTTCCGCAATCAGGAGATCATTCATCGGCTGCCGCAAGACAGCCGGAGGATTGAAATGATCAGGGACGCGGAGGTCGGCGCAGCCCGTCAGGAAACGCCAGGTCGACAAGCGACGTGGTTTCGACGACGACATCGGCGCTCAACAGGGCGAGCGATACTCGTTCCGGCTCGTGAATGGCGGACAGGCCCATCAGGCAGGCATGGGTCGCACAGTGCTCGTCCGCCTGCGAGCGCCCATCCCGGTCGTGTTCATGCGACGAGGCGTGATCCTGCGCTTGCGCATAAGCCGCGATGCCGGCCGGTTCGTGATGATGTCCCGACGCAACGGCGTCTTGCTGCTCCGTCCGGTCGCCCAGGCAATGAATCATCGCCGCGGCGTTCGCGGGCGCCAGGAATATGGACACCGCCGCAAACAGGGCGACACAGCAAGCAAGGACTCTGCGGATCGAACCGGTCATGACCCCCCTTGCTACCGCGCGTGCCGAAGCCCGGCAACATTCTTTTTCGTGAATGAAGGTGCCCGCCTGGAAACGCCCCATCGCGGCAGGGTGTCCGCAGAGAATTCCGGCCGGAAGGCGAGCAGCGGCTCCCGTGGGAAGCGCGTCGCTCCACCATATCATCGACGGCCCCGCCCGTTTTCGGCGCTCGTCGGGACGCACGGTCAATCCGGCCATGACTGCGCCGGGCAGTTAACATATCGCCGTGACCGAGGGTCACGCGCCGTTGACGATCCTGCCGCCGGGGCTCGGGTTGGGCGCATGCGCGGACGGCGGGCTTGCCCCATAAATTCGATGATGCTAGAAATACGGAAAAGGAGTCGCAGATGGACATCGACCTCGCCGCCTCGCGCCTTGCCGCACTCGGGAACCCGACGCGCCTCCGGCTCTACCGGCTGCTGGTGCGGGCGGGGAGTGCCGGGCTCTCGGTCGGGCAGATCCAGGAAAAGCTCGGTATTCCCGGGTCGACCCTGTCGCATCACTGCCGGGCGCTCGTGCAGGTCGGCCTCGTCCAGCAAGAGCGCGTGGCAACCTCGCTGATCTGCCGGACGAACTACCCCGTGATGCAAGGGCTGATCGACGATCTGGTGGCCGAATGCTGCATCGACGCTTGCCAGACGCCGTGCTGAGGCCGGCGGGCGATTCTTGCACACGCGATATTTCTATATTTCTAGCAAAAACGGATGACTAAGATGAACAAGGTGGTGGCAATCCTGGGAGCGGGGCCCGTCGGGCTGGCCGCGGCGGCCCATGCGCTCGAAAGAGGGTTGGAGCCGTTGATCTTCGAGCGGGGGGACAGCGTCGCGCAGGCCGTCCGCACCTGGCGCCATGTGCCGATGTTCTCGAACTGGCGCTACAATATTGACGCCGCGGCGGCGCGGCTGCTCGTGCCGGATGGCTGGACCGCGCCGGACCCGCAAGCCTACCCGACCGGCGCCGAACTCGTTGCGGACTATCTCGCCCCCTTGGGGGCGGCGCTTGCGCGGCACCTGCGCCTCGGGCGGCGCGTCGTGGCGGTCTCGCGCGAGGGACTGGACAAGGTCAAGGACGCAGGACGCCCCGCGGCGCCTTTCCTGGTCGAGACCGAAGGGGCGCATGGCCCGGAACGCCACCGCGCCGATGCGGTGATCGACTGCACGGGCACATGGTTCCAGCCCAATCCGGGTGGCGCCGGGCGTCCCGTGCCCGGAGAGGCCGGTCATCCGCATGTCAGCTACGCGATGCCCGATGTTGCAGGAGCCGACCGCGACCGCTTTGCCGGCAAGCGGATCGCCGTTCTCGGAGCGGGACATTCCGCCATTGGCACCCTGATCGGGCTGGCGGACCTGCCGGGGACGCAGGCCATATGGCTCTGCCGGGCCGCCAGTATCGAGCGCGCCCTTGGCGGAGGGTCGGCGGACCAGCTTGCGGCCCGGGGCGCGCTAGGCACCGAAATGGCGCGGATGGTCGCCGATGGCCGCCTGCGGGTGGAAACCGGCTTTCACCTGGCCGAGGTCGTCGGGGATGCGCCCCTTTCGGCCGTGGCGCTCGACGGGCGGCGGATCGAGGCGGATGCGCTGGTGATTGCCACCGGCTTCCGCCCGGACCTCTCCATCCTGCGCGAGCTGCGTGTCGCGCTGGATCCGGCGCTGGAGTGCCCGCCCGCGCTGGCGCCCCTGATCGACCCGAACCTGCACTCCTGCGGAACGGTGCGCCCGCATGGCGCGGCGGAACTGGCGCACCCCGAACCCGGCTTCTACATCGCCGGCATGA
>JAGRMS010000163.1 GCA_020441135.1 Pseudooceanicola sp. | reverse complement strand
GGTTCATGAAGGTCTCGGGCTTCAAGAGCATCACTTTCTCGGCCCCCAGCCGCCCCTCGGCCACCTGCCCCTGGAACCGCGCCTTCCACGGGCCGAACCCGTGGTCCGCCGCGATCCGGTCCACCGCCATGAACCCGATGTTGTGCCGATTCTGCGCGTATTTCGCGCCCGGATTGCCAAGACCGACGATCAGTTTCATGCCCATACCCTCCGGCGCCAACAGATGCCCCGAATCCGCGCCCCTTTCAAACGAAACGGGGCCCCGAAGGGCCCCGCAAGGTCACGCAACGGCGCAAGGATCACTCCTCGGCGGCGTCGCCATCCTCATCGGCCTCGGCCGAGCGCAGGCCCGACGGCGCGGTGATGTTGGCGATCACGAAGTCGCGCGCCACGGTCGGCTTGACGCCTTCCGGCAGGGTCACGTCCGAAATCGTGATCACGTCGCCGATTTGCGCGGCCGAGATGTCGATGGTGATGTGGTCCGGGATATCCCCCGCCGTCACCATCAGCTCCACCACCGGACGCACCATCGTCATGGTGCCGCCCTTGCGCAGGCCGGGGCACTGTTCCTCGCCCACCACCTCGACGGGGATGCGCAGGTTGATCTTCGAGGTCCGGCGCAGGCGCATGAAGTCGACATGCGTCGGCAGATCCTTCACCACGTCGCGCTGCACGTCGCGGCAGATCACGCGCACGTCGTCGTGGCCGTCCACCTTGAGGTTGAACAGCGTCGACTTGAAGTGCCCGGCCTTCAGCCGCTTCAGCAGCGCGTTGAACGGGATGTTGATCGGCAGCGGTTCCTTCTCGCCACCGAAGACGATACCCGGAACCATGCCGTCGCGGCGTGCCTGACGAGCGGCGCCCTTGCCTGTCCCCGTCCGTTCCTGGGCGACGAGATCAGGGATCTCTCCAGCCATGTTGATTCTCCATAATCAGGGCGGGGCTCCTCCAAGGCTGTAGTCCCCGCGTGAAGCCGCGCCTATAGACCAGAAGCGCGCGGTTGGAAAGAGCTTTCCCTTGCGCCGCCTCTTGCGTCGTGGGAAGCGGGCGCATGACCTTCCTCGACGATCTGCACGCCGCCCGCGCCCCGGCGCTGGGCTTTGCCGCGATGGGCGCCATCTGGGGCGGTTTCGCCGCGCAGGTGCCTGTCATCAAGGCGCAGATCGGCGCGCCCGATGCGCTCTACGGCTCGCTGTTCCTGGTGTCGAGCCTCGGCGCATTGGTCGCGATGCGCTTTGCCGGGGCGGTGGACCGCCGCCTTGGCGCGCGTTCGGTGCAGGTCACGGCGGCGGCGATGGGCTGCGCCATGCTGGTGCCCGCGCTGGCGAGCGGGCCGGTGGGTTTCGCTTTCGGCATGGTGCTGGCCGCCGCCTTCTCGGGCCTCTGCGACGTGCTGATGAACGCCCGAACCTCCGAGACGGAAGAGGCGCGCGGCCGCCCGCTGATGAACCTCACCCACGGGCTCTACTCCCTGTCCTTCGCGCTGACCGCCATCCTGACCGGCCTCGCGCGCGAGATCGGGCTGCCCCCGGTCGCCGTCTTCGGCATCATCGCCGCCCTGATCCTGACCGCCGCGCCCTGGATGATCGCCCCGCACCGCCACGACGCGGGCGAGGCCGCGCACCTGCGCAACCCGGCCCAGCGCGGCCTCGTCTGGCTGGCCGGTCTGGTCTTCCTCGCCGGGTTCCTGGTCGAGCAGGCGGCCGACGGCTGGTCCGCCCTGCACATCGAGCGCACCTTGGGCGGCCGCGCCGCCGAGGGCGCCTTTGGCCCCGCGGTTCTGGGCCTGACGATGGGGCTGGGGCGGTTCTGCGGCCAGACCCTCGCTGCCCGCTACCGCGAGACGGTGCTGATCACGCTCGCCTGCCTCGTCTCGGCCGGTGGGATAACGCTCGCCGCCCTCGCGCCGAACGTGGCGCTGGCCTATGCCGGTTTCGGCCTCCTCGGCCTCGGCATCTCCATCGTCGTGCCGCTGTCGGTTGCGCTGGTGGGCCGGATGGTGCCGCCTTCGCAGCGGGTCGCGGCCATCGGCCAGGCCTCGATTATCGGCTACGGCGCCTTCCTCGTCGGCCCGAGCCTGATGGGCCTGACCTCGGACGCCTTCGGCCTGCGGGTCGCCTTCCTGACGCTGGCGGTGATGCTGCTGCTGGTCGCCGCCGTGCTGATGCCGCTGATTGCCGCCCGGATCAGGGCATCGCGCTGACGAGGTGCCCGGCCGCGTCGATCACCCGCGCGTGCAGGTCGAACTCCGCCGCCCGCGCCTGTTTGAGCAGCCTGAGCGTCGCCGGTTCCAGCTCTGCCGGGACGATGGGCGAGACATTCTTGTGCTTCAGCTCGATGGTCTCGCCGAAACGGGTGTCGAGGAACTCCCACAGCTGCCCCGGCATCTCGTGCGCAAAAAGGTGATGCACCAGCACCTCGCCCTTGCCTGACGTCAGAAAGGCGAACTGGCTGCCGATCCCCGCGTGAGGCGGCGGATCGTCCGAGATCACGTCCCGCACGAACTGGTCGAAACTGACGCCGGTGGTGGAAAATTCCGTCTTCACCCGCGCCTCGCGGGCGCGGTAGCGATACCAGCTGCGTATCTGCTCCTCGGGCTCGCGGATCACCGCGAAACGCTCCGGCTCCAGCCCGAACTCGTCCTTGAGGAAGGGCGCGACCCGGTTGTGGAACCGCTGCGCGGTCACATGCTTGCGCCGCTTGGTGAAGATGATGTCGGCCTTGCCCTTCAGCGCCATTTCGACTGCCGTGGTGCCGGTCTTGGGCACCGCGATGAAGGCGAGGTTCTGGGGCGAGAAGATCAGCATCGCGCGCAGCCCAAGCCGCTTCGAAGCGGCTTGCCAAGGCCGTTGCAACGGCCTTGCCCCCGGAAGAGGCCCGGTGCCTTCACGGCTGCCAACGGCCCTCGAAGCCCTCGGGCACCAGCAGGTTGTGCCGTCCGAGGTTCTGCACGCGGGTCTCGCCGCACAGCGCCATGGTCATGTCCAGCTCCTTGCGGATCACTTCCAGCGCCGTCGTGACCCCCTTCTCGCCCATCGCGCCCAGGCCATGCACGTAGGCCCGCCCGATCATCGTGCCCTTCGCCCCCATCGCCAGCGCCTTCAGCACGTCCTGGCCCGACCGGATGCCACTGTCGAGGAAGACCTCGGTATCGCCCTGCACCGCGTCCAGGATCGGCCGCAGCATCCGGATCGAAGACAGCGCCCCGTCCAGCTGCCGCCCGCCGTGGTTCGACACCACGATGGCATCGGCCCCGAGCTTTGCCGCCTCCTTGGCATCCTCGGGGTCAAGGATTCCCTTCAGGATCACCTTGCCGCCCCATTGCTCCATCAGCCGCCCGATCTTGGCCCAGTCGAGCGTCTGGTCGAACTGCTCGGCCGTCCAGGCCCCCAGCGAGGCATTGTCCGAGATACCATGCACATGCCCGACGATATTGCCGAAATGCCGCCGCTTTGCGCCCAGCATCTCAAGCCCCCAGCCCCATTTCGTCATCAGGTTGGCGATGGTCCTGGCCGTCAGCTTCGGCGGCGCGGAAAGCCCGTTCTTCAGATCCTTGTGCCGCTGCCCCAGCAGTTGCAGGTCGAGCGTGATCACCAGCGCCGAACACTTCGCGTCCTTCGCCCGCTGGATCAGCCGCGCGGTATAGTCGGTGTCCTTCATCGTATAAAGCTGGAACCAGAACGGCTTGCCCGTCGCCTCGGCCACGTCCTCGATCGAGTTGATCGACATCGTCGACAGCGTGAAGGGCACGCCGAAGGCATTCGCCGCCCGCGCCGCCTTGATCTCGCCGTCGGCGTGCTGCATCCCCGTCAGCCCGACCGGGGCCAGCGCCACCGGCATCGCCACGTCCTGCCCGATCATCGTGCTGGCGGTGGTCCGCCCGCTCATGTCGACCGCCACCCGCTGGCGCAGCCGGATCTGCTCGAAATCGGTGGTGTTCTCGCGGAAGGTCTGCTCGGTCCAGCTGCCGCTCTCGCAATAGTCGTAGAACATCCGCGGCACGCGGGCCTCGTGCAGGCGTTTCAGGTCGGCGATGGTGGTGATGACGGGCATGGGCCTCCCCCGGGGCAACTGGTCATGATCTGTTAGCAACGCCGCCCCGCTTTCTCAAGTCTGGCGCTTGGCCCCCGCCCCTGCCATGGTCCGACCGAACGCAACGGAGTCGCAGATGTATTTCGAGGACATGCCCGTCGGGCTGACATATGGCACCGCCAGCCGGACCCTTTCGGCGGAAGAGATCATCGCCTTTGCCGAACAATGGGATCCTCAGCCCTTCCACACCGACCCCGAGGCGGCGAAGCAGTCCCACTTCGGCGGTCTTGTCGCCAGCGGCTTCCAGACCATCCTCGTCGCCTTCAACCTGATCCTGGCCACCGGCTCGATCCGCGAAGGCTCGATGGGCTCGCCCGGCTGGACCAACCTGCGCTGGATCAAGCCTGTCTATGCCGGCGACACCCTGCGCGCGCAGGTCGAGGTGCTGTCGGCCAAGCGCTCGCAGTCCAAGCCCGACCGGGGCTTCTGCGAGATCCGCAACACCGTCTACAACCAGAAGGACGAGCTGGTCTGCGAGTTCACATCGACCTGGATGCTGAAGACCCGCACCTGAAAATCCTTGCCACAGGGGCCGCGCGGCCCTAGGTCAACCCGCAGAAAAGGAAGGGATGACATGGCGCACAAGGTGTTCATCGACGGCGAGGCCGGAACCACGGGCCTTCAGATCCGCGAGCGGCTGGAACGCCGCGCCGACATCGCGCTTGTCAGCCTCTCCGCCGACCGCCGCAAGGACGCCGCAGCCAAGGCCGAGGCACTGGCCGAGGCCGACGTGACCATCCTCTGCCTGCCCGACGACGCCGCCCGCGAGACCGTCGCGCTCGGCGGCGGCAACACGCGGTTCATCGACGCCTCCACCGCGCATCGCGTCGCGCCCGACTGGGTCTTCGGCTTTCCCGAGATGGCCAAGGGCCAGCGCGACGCCGTCGCCGCGGCCACCCGCGTGTCGAACCCCGGCTGCTGGTCCACCTGCGCCATCGCCCTGATCCGCCCTCTGGTCGAGGCTGGCGTGATCGACCCGGATCAGCCGCCCGCCATCTCCGGCGTCTCGGGCTACTCCGGCGGCGGCAAGGCGATGATCGCGGAATACGAGAAGGGCGAGATTTCCGGCAGCTTCCTCTACGGCGCGAGCCAGGGCCACAAGCACCTTCCCGAGATGATGAAGCACGGCCTGCTGAACCGCCCGCCTGTCTTCGTGCCCTCGGTCGGCCACTACGCGCAAGGCATGGCGGTCGCCGTGCAGCTGCACCTCGACGACCTGACCCGCGCGGAAGAGGCGCTGCGCGACTTCTACGCCGGTCAGCAGTTCATTGCGGTGGTCGATCCCGCCACCCACGAACCCCGCTGCTACCCCGAGCGCCTGAACGGCACCAACCGGCTGGAGCTTTCGGTCCACGGTAACGCCAGGACGGGGGCCGCGACGCTGGTCGCCGTGCTCGACAACCTCGGCAAGGGCGCCTCCGGTGCGGCGGTGCAGAACCTCAACCTGATGCTCGGGCTGGACGAGGCCGCGGGCCTCTAGCCGCAGAACACCCGGGTGACGACGCCATTCGCGTCATACTCGGCATTGTGGCGGTCGGCGCGGAAATCCATCGTGATCACCCCGTCCGGCGGGATGAACCGCGTGCCCGCGGGCATCACCGCCCGGGCAATCGCAAGCTGCTGGCCCACCAGCCCCCGCTCCTGCGGCGACAGGCAGGCGGTGGCCTCGCCGGTCGGCAGGGCGGCCTTGGTGCAGGCGGCAAGCACAAGTAGCAGGACCAGTCGTTTCATCGGGTTTCTCCTTCTGTCCCTAAGGAACTGGCGCAAAATCCGCACCGGGCAAGCATCCGCCGGGTTGCATCGGGGAACTCCTTCCCACAGGGTCACGTCAACATGTCACGAAGGGAGATCCTCATGCGCACCAAAGCCGCCGTTGCCACCGCCGCCGGAAAACCGCTCGAAATCATGGAGGTGAACCTGGACGGTCCCCGCGCGGGGGAGGTTCTGGTGGAGGTGAAGGCGACCGGCATCTGCCACACCGACGAGTTCACGCTCTCGGGCGCCGACCCCGAGGGGCTGTTCCCGGCGATCCTGGGCCATGAGGGCGCCGGCGTGGTGCTGGAAGTCGGCCCCGGCGTGACCTCGCTGAAGCCCGGCGATCACGTGATTCCGCTCTACACGCCTGAATGCCGCGAGTGCGAATACTGCCTCAACCCCAAGACCAACCTCTGCCAGTCGATCCGCACGAC
>JAGRMS010000162.1:2695-5810 GCA_020441135.1 Pseudooceanicola sp. | reverse complement strand
GGCGATCCGAAACCTGGCGCGTGTCGCGCTGCAATACAGCGGCACCGGATCGACGATCATCTGCACCCTGCCGCGGATTCGGGCCGACTCTGCGCGATCTTCGCCGCGTTCCGGGCAGGAGCAAGGGATACCCTTTTCGCCAGGGTGTCCAAGCCCGTCGACCTGGATGCCCAAGCCTTATGCCGATGCCGAACCGGGTCGGCCCGGTCCCCGGCGCCGGGATTGCGGAACGGCGTTTTGCAGGCCGGACGGTGCGGATGATCGAACCGATTCGCGACCCGGGATGGAGGCGGTCTTGAGGCGACGGCCCCTACGACAGGAGTCGCCGACGGCTTGTTTCAGGCCGCCGGTTGCCAGCGGTCGGGATGGGCCGCGGCAAAGGCCGGGTGGGCGGCGCAGGCCGTTGCGACGGCGGTCAGGCGGGGCAGGTCGGCGGTTTCGACCTTCCAGCGGGCGGCGTTGTACATCTGCGGCATCAGGCAGATGTCGGCGAGGCCTGGCGCATCGCCGCAGCAGTAAGGGGACTGATCGAACCCGGCCAGCAGCGCCTCGAAGGCTTGCAGGCCGGGGCGGATGAAGCGCTGCATCCAGGTCTCCATCTTGTCCATGCCGCCTCCGGCCATGTCGCGCGCCTGGGTGGCAACCGAGAGGTTGCAGACCGGGTGCAGGTCGACGGCGATGGCATAGGCGAGGGCGCGGGTCTTCGCGCGCGCGACCGCCTCGCCGGGCAACAGGTTCATGCCGCGCGTCTCGTCCAGGTATTCGAGCATGGCGAGCGACTGGGTGAACCGCTGCCCGTCGATGTCGAGCACCGGGACAAGGCCCTGCGGGTTGCGGGCGAGGTGTTCGGGCGCGCGGTGTTCGCCCTTTGTGAGATCGACCGGGACGGACGTGTATTCGATCCCGGCGAGGTTCAGGGCGATGCGCATCCGGTAGGCGGCGGAGGAGCGCCAGTAGTCGTAGAGCACGGTCTCAGTCATCGTAGCCTCGGGCGGTTTGCAGCAGGTCTTGCAGGGCGGGCAGGTCGCCGATGTGGTTGGCCATCAGCAGGACAAGCCGCGCGTTCAGGGCGTGGCTCTGCGCTTCGGCAAGGCCAGTATGGGCGTCCATCAGGGCGCTGTAGAAATCGTCCTGGTGCGGCGAGAGGCGGTCGGGGGCAATGGTCATGGGGCAAGTCCGAGGGCGCGGTTGCGTGCTTGGGAGATGGAGGCGGCGTCGGGGCGTTCGAAGCTGGCGCAGACGTGGCCATCCGGGCGGAACAGGCAGGCCCGGCCCGCGCCGTAGCGTTGGAGGGCGAGGCCGGTGGGGTCGGAGAAGCAGGGGTAGTCTTTTCCGGTCTGCGAGATGCCGATGCGGGCGATGCCGTCGATCTCGGGCAGGTCGATCTCGCCGAACCCGACGAGCGTGAAGCGGCCCTGCACCTGTTCGATGAGCCACGCATCGCCTTCGGGGCCTTGTAGCGGCGCGTCGAGGACGGCGCGGCCCGACAGGTCGCCGGGGGTCTGGAGCGGGAAGCCTTCCAGCGAGCAGGGTACCGAGAGGCGGCCCGAGTTCAGCAGGCGGCGGGCGAAAGGCTGGTCATGGGCGAGGCGCAGGGCCTCGGCGCGGAACAGCGCCTCGACGGGGGTCTTCGGGGTCATGAAGTTGGTGGCGCGGGAGGAGTTCAGGATGTTCTCGGCCGAACCGTGGGAGCGTTCGTCGTGATAGCTGTCGAGCAGCGCCTCCGGGGCCTCGCCCGCCAGCACCGCCGCCAGTTTCCAGCCGAGGTTGTCGACGTCCTGGATGCCGCCGTTGCCGCCCCGCGCGCCGAAGGGGCTGACGACATGGGCGCTGTCGCCGACGAAGATCACCCGGTTGTGGACGAAGCGGTCGAGCTTGATGCAGCGGAACTTGTAGACGCTGACCCAGTCGAGGCGGAAGGGCTTGTCGCCGACGATGGCCTTGATCCTCGGGATCACCTTTTCGGGCGCGGCCTCGGCCTTGCCGTCGGCGTCCACGTCCAGTTGCAGGTCGATGCGGTAGATGTTGTCGGGCTGCTGGTGTAGCAGGGCGGACTTGCCGTCGTGGAACGGCGGGTCGAACCAGAACCAGCGTTCAGGCGTGCCTTGCGGGAAGGGGCTGTCGGCCATCTCGATGTCGGCGATCAGGAACTGTTCCTGGAAGGTCTGGCCGGTGAAATCGAGCCCCATGCGTTCGCGGGTGGCTGACCCGGCGCCGTCGCAGGCGAGGAGGTAGTCGGTCTCGAGCGTGTATTCCCCTTCGGGGGTTTCGACGGTCAGGACGACGTGATCGCCCCGGTCCTCGTGCCCCGTCACCTTGTTCTTGAAGCGCAGGTCGATGAGGTCGGGAAACGCGCGGGCGCGGTCGACGAGGTATTCCTCGGCATAATATTGCTGGAGGTTGATGAAGGCCGGATACTTGTGGCCTTCCTCGGGGAGCAGGTCGAAGCTGTAGACTTCGTTCGCCCCGTGGAACTGCCGCCCGACCTTCCAGGTGACGCCCTTGGCGAGCATCCGTTCTCCGACGCCCAGACGGTCGAAGATCTCGAGCGTCCGCTTGGCCCAGCAGATGGCGCGGCTGCCGACCGAGACGACGTTGTTGTCGTCGAGCACCACGCTCGGCACGCCGCGCTGGGCGAGGTCGATCGCCATGGCGAGGCCGATGGGCCCGGCGCCGACGATGGCCACCCTGTGGCGCGGCTCGGGCGCGGTCAGGCCGGGGGCGGAGACATAGGGGAAGGGGGTGTAGTCGTAGGCCATGGATCAGGATCCGACAAAGGCGAGGCCGACCATCCAGACCAGCAGGCCGAGTGTCAGGCCGGTCAGGCGCTGGCGCAGGATGCGGTCTTCGGGGCTGCGGAAGAAACGGCCCCACTGGTGCCAGGCAGCAGAGGGGCCGGGGAACATCTGGCCGGTCTCGGTCCCGGCGCGTTTACGCAACAGGAAGAGGACGCGGAACATGTGCCAGGCCCAGGCCGCGAAGATCGCGGCGCCGAGGACCAAGAGGATGATCCGCGTCGCGGTCATGCCTGCAGCGCCTCCCACATCTTCAGGTCGCGCTCGGCGGTCCAGATGCGGGGGGTGTCGATGTCCAGCGCCTCGTCATAGGCGCGGGC
>JAGRMS010000162.1:0-2678 GCA_020441135.1 Pseudooceanicola sp. | reverse complement strand
TTCGTAGATCGCGTAGTCCTTGAACTTGGGGTCGCATTCCGCGCGCACAGCGTCCCAGGCCTCTTTCAGGGTGCCGCCCTTCAGCGCCACGCGGGCGGCGGGGGCATAGGTCGAGGAGACGAAATCGGCGGTGGCGTCGAGCGCGGCGTTGACCATCTGCTTGCCGACCAGCGCGTCGCCCCGGCCCGGGGCGATGGCGTCGAGGTCGAAGCGGCGCACGGCCTCGAGCGTCTTCGGCCAGTCGTGGAAATGGCCGTCGCCGCAGTAGCAGGCGGAGTGGTATTCGACGATGTCGCCGGTGAACATGGTGTTGGCGTCGGGCACGAAGGCGACGATGTCGCCCGCCGTATGGGCGCGCCCCAAGTGCATCAGGTCGATGCGGCGCTTGCCGAGGTAGACGGTCATGCGGTCGTTGAAGGTGGTGGTGGGCCAGGTCAGCCCGGGGATGCTCTCGTGCCCCTGGAACAGGCGCGGAAAACGCTGGAATTCGCTGTCCCAGTCCTCTTGCCCGCGCTCGGCAACCATGGCGCGGGCCTTTTCGCCCATGATGACCTGGGGGGCGTTGAAGGCCGAGGCACCGAGGACGCGGACGGCGTGGTAATGGGTCAGGACGACGTGGGTGATCGGCTTGTCGGTCACTTCGCGGACCTTTTCGATCACCTTGTTCGCCAGGCGCGGGGTCGCCTGCGCCTCGACGATCATCACCGCGTCGTCGCCGATGATGACGCCGGAGTTCGGGTCGCCCTCGGCGGTGAAGGCCCAGAGGCCCTCGCCGACCTCGGTGAAGCTGATCTTTTTATCGGCGAGATCGCCCTGGGATGCGAAGGCCTTGGCCATTTGGTGTCCTTTTTATTGGAGGGGCGGCGGGGCGAGCCCCGCCCTACACTGGCGTAGGGCGGGGTTTACCCCGCCGCGCCGGTCATCGTGCGAAGGGGTTTTCGAGGGCGGGGAGGACGGTGCCGGTGCAGGCGCCGAAGCCGATGGTATAGCCGTCGCCCCTGGCCGCGCCGGTGAGGGTGAGCGTGTCGCCGTCCTGGAGGAAGCTGCGGGTCTCGCCGCTGTCGAGCGTCAGGGGTTCCTTGCCGCCCCAGCTGAGTTCGAGAAGCGAGCCGCGTTCACCTTTGCTGGGGCCTGAAATCGTGCCGGAGCCGAGCAGGTCGCCGACGTTCATCGGGCAGCCCGAGGTGGTGTGGTGGGCCAGCTGCTGGGCGGAGGAATAATACATCTCCTTGTAGTTCGTCCGCGCGATGGTGGTGGCGGGCTTGCCCTCGGGGGCGAGCGTCACGGCGAGGTCGATGTCGTAGAGGCCGGGGCCGGCGTCCTTGAGATGGTCGAGCAACTCGTGCTCGCGCGCCGGGGTATCGGTGCGGAAGGGTTCGAGCGCGGGTTTGGTGACGATCCAGGGGCTGATGCTGGTCGCCGTGGCCTTGGCCTGGAAGGGCCCGAGAGGCTGGTATTCCCAGGCCTGGANNCTGGATGTCGCGGGCGGACCAGTCGTTCAAGAGGACGTAGCCGAAGATGTTGGCGTCGGCCTCGGCCACGGTGATCGGGCCGTCGCTGTCCACGCCGACCACGGCACCGAGTTCCAGCTCCAGGTCGAAGCGGCGGCAGGGCAGGAAGGCAGGCTTGTCGTGGTCGGGGCTTTTCAACTGGCCCCAGGGGCGGCGCACGGGCGTGCCGGAGACCACGACAGAAGAGGCGCGGCCGTTGTAGCCGATGGGGATATGCAGCCAGTTCGGCGGCAGGGCGTTCTCCGGCCCCCGGAACATGGTGCCGACGTTGGTCGCGTGATGCCGCCCGGCGTAGAAATCGGTGTATTCGCTGACCATGAAGGGCATGTGCATCTGGACCTCGGCCAGCGGCACCAGCAGGGGTTCGACGCGGTCACGCTCTTTCGCGCCCTCGGCCAGCAGGGCGGTCAGCCGGGCGCGGAGGGCGGCCCAGACGGCGGGGCCTTCCTCCATCAGGGCGTTCCAGAAGGGCAGGTCGAACAGCGGCTCGTCCGTGAGGGCGACCAGACCGTCTTCCTCGGCGGCGGCGAGGTCCAGGACGAAATCGCCAATCGCCACGCCGCAGCGCGGTTCGGTATCGGCGGTGGAGAACACGCCGCAGGGCAGGTTGTTCAGCGGAAAGGGGCAGTCGGCGTCATTGGCCGAGGCGACCCAGCTTTTCATCAGGGGCATGTGTCTTGTCTCCCGGCGGGCGCGCCGCCTAGTCCTTGTTTGTCTTGCGTTTCTGCAACCAGCGGATGCCGACGCCCAGCGCGACGAAGAGGCCGATCCAGAACAGCAGGTCCAACGTCGCATCGCTCATGGGGCGCTTCCTTGCAATTTGGGTCCGTCCCCTTGTCCGGGTGCGGGAGGGCGAGGTCAATCCCCGCCGCCTCCGTCTGCACCACCGCCATCGCCATCGCTGTCCCCGAACATGCCGCGCCGGGGGCCGCCGTCGCCGATGCCCCGGTCCCCGCGGTTGCGGCGCGCGACGAGGACCAGGATCACCAGCACGACGGCGCCGAAGGCGAGGACGGCGGGCCCCAACTCACTTCTTTCCCGGGGTGCCGTCGAACTTCTTCTCCAGCGAGGTCCAGCAGTCGATGTAATCGTCCTGCAGCGGCGCCTCGGTCGCCGCGAAGGCGGTCAGGTGCTGCGGGAAGCGGGTTTCGAACATGAAGGACATGG
>JAGRMS010000161.1 GCA_020441135.1 Pseudooceanicola sp. | reverse complement strand
ACATTGCAGGCCTGAATGAACCAGTCCCAGATCGGCTGGCAGAACATCGGGATCACGCATTGCCATTGCAACTGATCGACCATCCGCCGGAACTCGTTCAGGCCCGCCCGGTTGCTCGAGAAGTTCGACTGGCTCATGTCATTGGTCATCAGCGCGTAGGGCACCCTGAACCCGGCGGAGATGATCAGCATCTGGGTGATGTTCCACTCCCGCACCCCGCCCGAATGCGCCGGAGCGTTGAACTTGATGTCGCGGCCGTTGGTGTAGCCGATCATGCCGGGGCGGAAGGATTCCAGCGCCTTGCCGTCGCTATCCTTGACCTCGGGGGTGATCCCCGCGGTTCCATCGCCTTCCTCGCCGATGACCACTCCGACAAGACAGGCCTCGGTCTTCTTCCGCACCATCTCGGCGATCTGCCAGTCGCCCAGGTCCTGCAGCGCGCGGATCGCCGGGGTGCCCCACGGCACGCCGCGCGACTGCACCCGCTGGCGCTCGAACAAGTGCGCGACATCCTTGGCCGGGATCCTGACGCTCTCGAACTTCCGCCGGAAGGCGGGCGAGCTGTCGCCCGGGTGATCCGGGAACATCCAGTAGGCGGTGCGGCGGCCGACACGGTCGTACTCGATGCCGGTCGATACCCGCACCCCGTCGTTCCGATCATCGAACCGGCTGCCGTCCAGGTGATCTGCCTCGAACAACTCGATCTCCAGCGGCACCGGCGAGGTCCGGCGCAGGCGACGAGGACGGCGCAGGGCGAACAGGTCACCACCCTCGATCATCTCGCGCACCGCCAAGGCGGTCAGCCCATGGAAATCCGTGTGGCCGTGGGCGTCGCAGCGCGCCGACCAGGACTTCCACAGCCTGTCGATCTTCTTGTCCAGCGCTTCATTGCCGGTCTTGGCCCGCGGGCGGATGCCGGTGCCGACGATGTTGTTGACCAGCACCTGCACGGCCTGCGCGGCCAGGGCGTTGTTGCGCACCAGGTCGCGCATGCGGTCCCGCAGCAACCCACCAGCGACGCGGATTTCCGAATCCGCCGACGTGTTGGCGGTTTTCCAGCCGTCAGACAGCCGCCCCTTGGCCGCCCCGTCATAGGCCCGGCGCAGGTTTCCATTGGCGATCCGGGCCGTGTAGCGATGCTGCGCTGCGCGGGGAGAGAAGAATTCGAGCACCCTCTCCTGCCAGCCCCAGCTGACCCTTGTGTCGATCGACGTTTTTGTCATCCCTCAGTCCCGCGAAAAGGTCGCATAGCCGACCCGGGCCTTCCCGGTGCCGCCCTGCGCTGCGATCTCGGACTCGATCGTGCGGATACGGCGCAGCAGACCAGCCTCGCTGTCGTACTCGAGGCGCTTGCCGTCGAACTGCACAACCGTGGTGCCAGCGGCATAAGCCGCCTTCAGCGCGGCCAGCTCGGTCTCGGTCCAGGCCATCAGAACCAGTTCCCCTTCTTGGTGCCAGTCCCGAGCCAGTCGCTCTTCTCGGCAGGTTTCGTCTTTTCCGGCGGCTTCGCCACGGTCGGCGCGATGACAACCGTCTGGTCGAACAGGTCGGGCTGCGGTTCCGCCGGGGCGGCGGCGCGCTCAGCCTCAAAGGCCCCCCACTGCTCCGCCGTCAGCGAGGTCCACCCCTTCCGGCGTGCCGCCGCCTCGGCGTAATTCATCGTGTCGAGGCCCTCGTTGCGCCGGGTCGGCTCCACCAAGTCCCACGAGCTGGTCACCACGCCCTGGCGGTTGCGCTTCAGCACCCGGATTTCCGATGTCACCTGCCGGTAGTATTCGTCCCCCATACCCCGGGGGAAATGGCAGTAGCCGCGCTCCAGCGGGTCGTCCTTGTCCAGCCAGGTGTAGAAGTCGGCCTTCAGTTGGCTGACGTTCAGCATCCAGGCCCGCTTCTGCCGCCGCTTGGCCGCGCCGTCGGCGCGCCGGTCGAACTGCTGGGGCACCATTACGGGGCCGGTGGCCGAACTAGACCCCTTGACGATGATCACCCGCGACCAGGGCCAGCGCTTCGCGAAGGACCAGACGTCCTCGGTATACGTGCCGCCGTCGATCGCCAGCATGTCGAGCGGCAGGCGCAGACCGCGCTCCGTCCGCCAGGTCGTCTTCAGCAGCGCATCGAGCGCGCCGCGGCCCTCGTCATCACCGATGTGATGCGGGATCACGATATAGTCGACCACCCACCGGCGATAATTCTCGCCGAAGGCCACCACCTGCACCTCGATCCGGTCGCCCTGGCAGTCGACGCCGGCCGTGAGGATCACGCCCCGTGCTGGGACAACGCTGCGGGGCCGCCCTTCGTCCTTTGGCACATTCTCGACCCGGTTGCGCAGCTTCTCCCAGTCCGGCCCCTTGCTGGCCTGTTCGTAGGGCAGGCCCAGCACGTCGTTGTAGAAGGTTTGCTCGGTTTCGGCTTCGACCTTCTCGGCGATGGCCGCTTCCGATTCGCCGCTGACCCGTGTGCTGGTCCAGCCCATGACCCGGGCATAGTCCAGCGCGATCGACGCCCAGTCCCGCTGCGGTGCATAGGCTCGCCACAGGTGGAAGCCGGGATGATCGCCCGCCGGGTTCTGCGGCACCCAGCGACCCTTCGCGACGATCGATTCCTTGTCGGCGTGGCTGATCACCCCGCCACAGTCGTCGCAGCTGAAGCACGCCGCCTGCAGCCGCTCCGGATGGAGGTTCTTCCGGAAGTTCTCCCAGGTCAGTGGCGCCTCGTGGCCGCAATGCGGACAGGGAACGAAGTAGAGCCGCCGGTCGCTCCGGTCATAGGACCGCGTGATCCGGCAGGTGCCCTTGATCTGCGGCGTCGACACCTTCAGCAGCTTGGCGTCCTCGAACCCCGACGCCCGGCTTTCGGCGAGAGCCTCGGGATCGCCCTTTGGCGTCATCTCGAACTTGGCAAGGTCGTCCATGACGACCAGGCGGCGCGACGTGGCGGCAAGGTCGTCCGGAGAACCCGCGCTCGCCACCTTCAGGGAACCATTACGCGACATGGTTTCCTGGTTGAACTTGGCGTCCTTGTTGTCGCCGCGCCCATCCCCGAACAGGCGCTTCAGGCTGGGCGCCTGCCGCCGCATCGGCAGCCACTTGTTGTCGACCCACTCCGTCGCCGCACTATGCGTCGGATGAACCACCAAGCTGTCGAGCGGTCCGAATTCATGCCAGGCACCGACCACCGGATTGACGATCGACACCGTCTTGCCCCACTGCGCCGACCCCCGGATCGTCACCTCGCGGGCGGGGTGCTCCGGCGACAGCACCTCGTGGATTTCCCGCAGGAACGGGAACCGGTCGATCCGGAACGGCCCCGGCATCGGCGAGCGCTCGTCGAAAACGATGTTCTCTTCGCACCAGCGCGTGATGTCCGGCCGTGGCGGTGGCGCGATGGCTTCAGCCAGCGCCAGCGCGACGACCTGTTCGGCCGAGGTCAGGAAACCCATCAGATGTCCGCGGCGCGCTCTTCGTCGTCCATGCGGGCCGAGCTCGCCCGCGCTGCAAGCGCCTCGGTTCGGGCCCCCCGATGTTCGCGCCAGGTCTCGACCATGATCTGCCGCGCTGTCCGGTAGTCGACGCCCAGGCGATCCGCGATCCGGCGGGCCGCTTCGCGCAGGACCGTCTCGAACTCCGCGATCTCCTGGCTGATTTGCTGCGCGACCTGTCTCGACACCGACGCCGCCAGCACCACCGTCCCTTCCGCCTCGGCATTCGATCGGCGCAGTTTCCGCGCTTCTTCCTCGACCTTCTGGATCCGGGCCAGCTCGTAGCGATCCGGATCGCGCGGCGTCAGGACATCGCCGGGCCGATCGGGACGGATCGGATCGGCATCCTCGTCAGTCTCGTCCGCCCGGACGGCCGCCAGCCTCTGTTTCGTCGCTGCGCCATTCCCGAGCATCTGGCCCGGGTCGAGCTTGCGGTTCAGCGCATCCGCGCAGGCCTGCAGGTCAAACCGGCGACCGCGGCCTTCGCCGGAATAGCAGGCGTCCAGCCGACCGTCGGCGACCAGCTGGCTGATCCGGCCCTTCGAGAGGTTTAGTTCTGCCGCCAGCTGCGATGCGGTCAAATGAGCCATCTCAACTCCCCACATCTGGCAAGTCGAACAACGAGCCCTGCGCGCTTCCCGCGGTGCGAACTCTCGACACCGGCGTCATGCCAAACTCCTTCGCGAGGTTTGTGAACTCGCCGAGCGCCTGCTTGGCGGCGATGCGCAGGGCGGACATCTGGACGTGGCCGTTCGGGGTCTTGGAAACCTCGCCCGCCAGCAGATTGCCGGACTTCCGGCCCAGCTCGCCAATCTGGCGCTCTATCTCCCTCCAGCGGCCCCACGCCCTGCAGGCCGCCTCAAGCGCCAGGACGTCCGCCCGTGCCAGGGCGCGGCCAGGCACTAGGCTCGCTACCGCCTGTTGCCAGGCAAAGGCCGCGTCGATCGACAGGTCGGCCGGTTCCTCGATCTGGTCCGCCGTCAGGACAGGCAGAACGATGCCGCGCCCACCTTCCTGAGACTTGCGTCCATCAATCTTCGGGGCGCGGCCCACTCCGGAACCTCTCAAACAGCCTTCGAACCAGGTAGGACCGGACGATCGAGATCGCCGTAAACGCCGCCGAGATCGACAAGGTCGTCGGCCGCGTGACCTCGATCCCGTGCCAGGGCAATATGATGGCCGTGGCCAGCAGCGAAACACCGAAACCGATCCCGGTGCCGCAGGCGACCTCGACAAGGCTCATGCATCTGCTTTGCACCGCACCGCTCGCAGATCATCCAGCGTTTTGCCCGACCCGGCGAGAACAGCCTGCCTTCCCGTGAACTCCTGCCACCTCTTGACGATCACATCGACATAGACTGGATCGAGCTCGCTCGCGAAGACCTTCCGGCCCTCCATCTCACCCGCGATAATGGTCGTGCCGGATCCGCAGAACGGATCATAGACCGCATCGCCAGGGCGGCTGTTGTTCAGGATCGGGCGGCGCATGCACTCCACCGGCTTCTGCGTCCCGTGCCCGGTGTCGTTCTTCAGATGCTCAATGAACCACACCGTCGTCTGCTTCCGGCCTCCCCGCCAGCCGGCCGTCGACCCGGCGCGCACGACATAGGCGAGCGAATCCTGATCGACGTGCCAGGCATCCCCGACGGAGTCCCGTTCGGCGTAGAACGCGGGCTCGTGCTGCCAGTGGTAGTGCCCGCGCGAGATCGGCGCCCGCGTCTTGACCCAAACGATCTGACTGCGGATGTCGAACCCGGCACGGACCAGGCTGTCGGCCACCGCCACGTTGTGGAGCGCGCCATGCCAGACATAGGCGACGGTCCCCGGAAACAGGGTCCAGGCATCCTGCCAGTCAGCACGGTCGTCATTCTTGACCTTGCCGGTGGCCACGGTGTCGCCCCCGAACTGCTGACGCCAGGCCGGATCATAGTTCACGCCATAGGGCGGGTCGGTCACCATCAGAACGGGCTTGGCCCCATCGAACAGCGCCGCCACATGCTCGGCATCGGTGGAATCGCCGCAGCGCAGGCGATGATCGCCCAGAACCCAAAGGTCGCCGAGCTGTGACACCGGCTGCACCTCCGCAGCGGGCGTGGTGTCCGGGTCGGTCCTTCCGACGACCGGGGCATGCAGCAAGTCGGCAAGGACATCGGCGTCGAAGCCGATGAGGTCCATCGAGAAATCCAGCCCCGACAGCGACGCCAACTCAGCCTTCAGCAGGTCCTCATCCCAGGACGCATTCAGGGTCAGCTGGTTGTCCGCAATGACATAGGCCCGCTTCTGCGCATCGGACCAACCAGCCGCAACCATGCATGGCACCTTGTCGATGCCGAGCCTTTGCGCCGCCAGCGCGCGCCCATGACCGGCAATGATCCCGCCCGCCTCGTCGATCAGAAGCGGGATCGTCCACCCCCACTCCTCGATCGAGGCCGCAAGTTGCGCGACCTGCTGGTCGGAATGCACTCGGCTGTTGGCATCGAAGGCCTTCAGCTTTGCAAGCGGCCGCATCGAGACCTTGGCCGCTGGCCACCCCCCCCTGTCCATTTCTAAACTTCGACCTCGTTTTAGTTTACACTTTTACGTTTAGGCTTCGAGTTCTGTTTAGAAACGTGAAACCCATGCGCGACAGCGCACCGTATACGCCCGGGGGCCGGGAGGACCCGAAGGGGTGGGGGTCGGCCCCCAGGCCCTTCCCGAAGGCCGCCCGATCGGGCATGATCCCGGCCATGATCCGGATCGCCCTCGCCCTCGCCATGCTGCCCCTGCCCTGCCTAGCGCAACAGGTCAGCGACGCCGCCCTGGCAGAGTGCCAGACGCAGCATGAAACCTACACCGAGGTGGTGGACTGCCTGCCGCCGATGGAAACGGCTCACCGGATGCTCGCCGCCGTGGAGAGCGAAGCAGTGTTCGCCCCGGCAGCGGCGCACGTCCTGCCCTGGTGCCGCTCCAACAACGACCAGACGCTAGCGGTGTGGAGCTGCGTCCGTAGTGCAATCTTCGAGGCAGACAATCTGCTGAAGATGGTCAGAGACCCAAGCCGCATCCAGGACGAACGCTTTGCCAAGATCGCCAGCCCCGGGGCTTCTGAGAGGCTTTGGCAGCTACTTCATGAAGCCCGGCGGGAATTCGGGCCGGAAGTAATGCAAATCGTGCCGGACGTGAATTACTTTAAATAGACCGGCCCACCGCCCCGCCGCTGCAGTGGGCCTATCGCTCTCGCGCCTGTCGGCGGGCGCGCTCTGGGTATTCGGTTGGCAGGCGAGACGTGCTGCCACGCGCCTCACCTGCCGGGGTCGGGACCACGCCATCCGGGGGGGGGGGGGGATGCTGCTCGCGCGGTCCTGACCGGGTTGTCCGGGGGCGGCTCCACTGGACCGCCCGCCACCTGTTGGGTTGGGCCGGTGGCCCGCTCAGTGGATGACTGCACGACGCAACCGAGGGGAGGCACATGCAGCCCGACCCAAGCAAAAGCGCCCGAAGCGGGGTGCCGCCGGGCGCTCTTGTGGATCATGGTGCTATGTATGGGGGCGAGTGTCACCCCCTGTCAATAGATTTCGCGTCAGAGGCCGTAAATCGCGTCAAGGGAGGCGATGAGCCCCAGTTTTAGCGTTTTGAGGTGGCGCGACTGTCTCGCCCATCCTCGGCTCTCCAGCAGCCGCGCAAGGGGTTTGCGCCGGATCAGGCTCCAATGCACCAGCAGGGGCGCGTCGATGCTGAGGCGGCCCGGCTGGGCCAGCCAGCCGACCGGCGCCAGCACGATCCGGCGGCTGCCGTCGCGCAGGGTGGCGATCCGCTCGTCCATCCAGCGCAGCCGCTGGGCCGAGCCGAGCATCTCGTCGGTGACCGACAGGCCGCCCCCGCCGCCGCTGGCCTCGAGGTTGGAACACTTGACGCCGCCGCCGTTCACCTTGTGCCAGAGCGCCTCGTATTCGCAGGCGGTGGCGTGGTGCGAGGGGGTGAAGGCCACGCCGTTGCCGCGCGACCGCGCCGCCAGCTCCATCTCTTCCAGAGGCCCGACGACGCGGGCGGCGGCGGCGCCGGGGCGATAGTCCTGCCGCTCAACCTCACCGTCGGCGGTCATGTAGGCGATCACCGGGCGATGCACCGCGACCGGCCCGCGCGCCGGGGCGACCGGGATGGCAAAGCCGCAGTCGGCAGGCGGCGCAGCGTTTGCGAGCATCTTCGCCCGTGCAAGCCGGTCGTCCGCCAGGCTGGACCAGGGCAGCTTTCCCACCCCGACCGTCCCGGCCGGGCTGACGTAGAAGACCGGTTGGTCGGTTTTTCCAACTGCCTTGCCCATACCCTTACCTCTTTCCCAGATGTTGTGGTTTGCTTTCGCCTGAAAACCATATATTGAAACTCGTCAGAGAACGGAACGGCCCGAACGGCCCGAAACGATAAGCCTGCGCCCGAAACGTGAAATCAGGTGGTTTCGCAGGGCACTGAAAATGCAGGGGAAATCGGCGGCGAACGGCCCGAACGGCCCGAACGGCCCG